>JALTZE010000020.1 GCA_027051315.1 Micavibrio sp. | reverse complement strand
AACTTATAGCATAGGCAATATAAAAAATATACTGCTATCCCGCAAAAAATATAGCTATTCCCAGATATAATATAGTAATTTGCAATATCAGCTATACTCAGATATTAGACCATCATCAATCTCAAAGAATTGCGCATTTGTTCTAATGGAATTAAAAAGCTTCAAATCAGTTCCAGTCATCCATACCTGACCACCAAGAGCAAACAACCTATCATATAAAGCCCTTCGCCTATCTTCATCAAGATGTGCTGCTACCTCATCAAGCAACATCAAAGGAGGACAACCGCGTTCAGCCAATAATAATCTTGCATGTGCTAAAATAACACCTATCAATAAAGCTTTTTGTTCTCCCGTTGAGCATTGACTTGCTGGCATATTTTTAGAAGCATAATAAACGTCCAAATCACTTCTATGAGGTCCCACAGAAGACCCTCCTACTATCCTATCTCTTTCCCTGTTTGCCAAAAGTTTCATTTTAAATATATCTTCTACTTCCAAAGCCGCCCTACTTGACAAAGCTTTTTCCACCATACCGCTTATCCCTAATTTGGCTTTTGGAAAATATTTTTCTTCATCAGATTCCGCATAGTCACAAGCAACCTGAAGTCTTTGAACAAAATCAAGACGCGCAGCAGCTATAGCAACCCCTGTTTCTGCAATTTGTGTTTCTAACGCACCAAGCCAACTAACATCCATCATTCCATCTTTAAGAAGCTTTGACCTTTGTAACAAAGCATTCTCATATCTTGCAATTCTTCCACTATGCCCCGCATCATATGCATAAACCATACGGTCAAAGAATCTTCTTCTCGAAACTGCGGAATCTATAAATAATCTATCCATTTGCGGAGTAAGCCATACACAAGAAAGATAATTGGCAAGTATTGATTGAGATTTTACAAGCTCACCATTAACTTTAACTATCCTTCTGTCTTTAACCCTATCCTTACCTGTTGAAATTTTAACAAAACCAAATTCCGTAGATATATCAGCAACAACAGACCAGATAGAAGCATTACTATCACTTTTTCTTAAAATATCAGATGGCTTAGCCATTCTAATCCCCCTACCAGGGGTAAGAAGAGATAAAGCCTCAAGAACGTTAGTTTTGCCCGCACCATTAGAGCCATATAAAACCACAACCCCAGAATCAATATCTTGCATATTGGCAGATGAATAACTTCTAAAATTCGTTAATTTCAACGAATTTACGCACGAAATATCGGGTTGCGCTTTTTCTTTCAGGCTCTGCACAGACTAAACACTTTCATCAAAAATTTTCATATAAAAGATAACATATTAAAGAATTACCTTAATTTCAATAATTCTTATTATCTTTTCCAAGATTAATGTATAAACATAAAAATATAAAAAAAAACCGCCATCAACTAGGCGGTTTCTTATAACTAACTTTATAATCAATCAGCCTATACTCTCAAAGGCATTAACACATATAACGCTGATGAATCACCTGCCTCCCTAATAATTGTTGGCGAAGCAGCATCAGCCAAAGTCAATGTGCATCCCTCACCTTCTATCTGAGAAGTAATATCCATAAGATATTTTGCATTAAATCCAATTTCCAAATCAGCAACATCAGAATTTATTTCAACATCCTCAGTAGCAGAACCAGCATCAGGAGAATTAGCACTAAGCGTCATAACTTTACCATTCATGATAACTTTAACTGCTCTTGATTTACCATCTGAAATAGTAGAAACCCTATCAATAGCACTTGAGAATAATTTTGGGTCAACCTCTACCACCTTATCATTATTGGCAGGGATAACTTTCTCATAATCAGGAAATGTTCCATCAATAAGTTTAGAAGTAAGAACAATATGGTCAAAAGAAAATCTTATTTTTGATTCAGAAAGACTAATATTGATAACATCCGCAGCTTCATCAATCAATTTACGAACTTCTGTAACTGCCTTACGCGGTATAATTATACCAGACATCTCAGCAGCACCTTCTGGAAGGGGCATTTCAAATCTCGCAAGACGATGCCCATCAGTAGCAACAGCACGCAAAACATTAACTCCATCATGCTCTGTAGCATGGACATAAATACCATTTAGATAATATCTGGTTTCTTCTGTAGACATGGCAAATTTTGTTTTATCAATCAATGCCCTAAAATCTGCCGCAGGAATAGCAAAAGAAATAGCAAGGTCAGAGCTTCCAAGCTCAGGAAAATCTTCTACTGGTAAACAGCTAAGACGGAAATTAGAACGCCCAGACTTAACAGACATTACATTACCAGAAGCATCAACCGATAATTCAATTACACTATCATCAGGAAGTTTACGAACGATATCATGCAAAGTATGGGCAGGAGCAGTAATAGAACCCGCTTCTTCAACTTGAGCAGCCACAGCCTCGTTAATCTCAAGGTCCATATCCGTAGCAGTTAAAGCAAGCTTACCATCTTCTGCCACCATCAAAACATTTGATAATATAGGAATAGTATTTCTGCGTTCTACAACGCTTTGCACATGATTTAAAGCTCTAAGCAACGCTGCGCGTTCGATACTGAATTTCATCTTATCCATCCATAAATTATTTCTCGATTAAAATGAAATATAACACAGTATTTTTACATGTCTAACCCATAAAATCCCTTTTCCACACGCTTTTATTAAAATTATAGCTAATCTCAAAGAGAATTACATTATTTTGCCAGAGGGAAAAAGATAAATAATATACTAACTTTAAAAAAATCATATATACACCGCAAAACATGCAGTTATCTTTGATATTAGCTATACACCCTAAAAAAAACGACTTATTCCTAAAAAACAAGCCGTTTAGGGTCATACCCCATTAATTATATATAATTTATCTTTTTAAATGGAGACAAGGCGCAGAATAAATATAGTCAATGAGTCCTGCTCCTAATGATTCAAAAATAACCAATAAATTAACCTGTAAGAGCTCTTTTAACAACATCAACATCTTGTGCAAATGCCGAATCCTGTTCTATTAACTCTTCTATTTTTCGAACCGCATGCATAACAGTAGTATGGTCGCGTCCCCCAAATTTTCTTCCTATTTCTGGAAGAGACCTTGCCGTAAGCTGTTTAGCAAGATACATAGCAACCTGACGTGGACGTGCAACATTTCTTGCCCTTCTTGCAGAATGCATATCAGAAAATTTTATATTATAATGTTCAGCAACTTTCCTTTGTATCTCATCAATTGTTATTCTTCTATCATGAGAACGCAAAAGGTCCTGCAACACATGTTGCGTAGATTCCAAAGTTATTTCCTGCTTACTTACATCAGAATGAGCAACGATACGATTCAAAGCACCTTCAAGCTCTCTTATGTTCGATGTTACCTTTAATGCAAGAAATTCAAGAACTGAATCAGGAACATTTGCTTCAAGCTGCTCTCTCTTTGATTGCAATATACCAAGGCGAAGCTCATAACTACTAGGCTGAAGGTCAGCAACAAGCCCCCAAGCAAGACGTGAGCGAAGCTTTTCATCTACCCCAGTAAGGTCTGAAGGAGCTTTATCAGCAGATATAATTATCTGCTTATTCATATCAACTAAAGCATTAAAAGTATGAAAAAATTCCTCCTGTGTAGATTCCTTACCGCTTATGAACTGTATATCATCAATCATAAGAACATCAACAGAGCGGAAAGCTTCTTTAAATGCCATAGCATCTTTTGAACGAAGAGCCTTAACAAACTGATACATAAATTTTTCAGCAGAAAGATACATAACTTTCTTTTCTGGATAATGCTCTCCCATAGCCCAAGCAATCGCATGCATTAAGTGAGTCTTACCAAGACCAACCCCACCATAAAGGAAAAGAGGATTAAAAGGTACCGAACTTTCAACAACACGACGCGCAGCAGCATGAGCAAGAGCATTAGGTTTACCAACAACAAAACTATCAAAGGTAAATCTCTTATCCAAAGGAGAAGAAAGGTCAAAATCTACATTAGTAGTAGTATTATCATTGGATTTTACAGCCTCAACTTCTTTTTCTTCTTCATCTATTGGCAAAGCATTTTGCACAACAACAACTTCCAATCTTTTAATATCGTCATTTTGCGCTGAACACATTTCTAATATACGTGATGAATAATGGCTTTGTATCCAATCTCTCATAAATCTTGTTGGAACAGAAACTTCCAAAGTTCCATGATAATATGCTTGTAATATAAGGGGCTTTAACCAGCTACGAAATACAGCTTCACCAAATTCACCCCTCATTTTTGAATGAACAGACTTCCATAGTGCCGCAATTTCTTTACTAGGCTCGAAAGAATCATTTAAACCAACATTTGTCCCTGATACAGCAATATTATTGCCCCCAATTTCACGCATATTTACTCTCTCCAAATTTTAAAATTAACAACACATAATACTAAATAGCCTTCAATAGGCTATTTACGTTCAAACGCCACGCAGGCTCCGCTGCATTGGCAACGACTTGCGGTCGCAAGCTTCCAATTGTAATTCATAAATGAATGCCAATTGGTATAAAATGACATTTTCTAAGGACAAAACTCACCTCAATTAAGGACAAAGACTTACCCAAAGGGATAAATATTCCTCTAATAAGAGACAAAAATCTCCCCAACGGAGTCGCAAAACACCGCATTAGAAAACATCAATTTTAAAAACGATTACCCCAAGAATATCGTCATAATTAACATTATAAACGACCTTGAATATCTACTAATAATGCCTTATCTTTCGGCACTTACCCAACTATTACATATTGGCTGGAACCAGCCCTTTACTATGTAAGATTACTCTTTTTATCTGCGATTTTTTTTATAAAAGCAAGATAAAAATTTACATTTTTTTTCTTGCCTTCCGATAAGAGGAACATACACCAATTATAAAATAAATTACAATAGGTCCAAAACAAGAACAGCAAAAAAAGAAATATTTTTACCCATACAAACACAACTAAACTAACTTAAGCCCGAATAACAATTTATTCGAGCTCAACAAATAATAAAATTTACATTTTTTATTGTTTACTTACCTGATATGGCCTTAATACGTGCACTTAAACGTGACATTTTACGTGCTGCTGTTTTTTTGTGAAAAATACCTTTTGCAACACCACGATATAACTCAGGCTGTGCATTTTTCAATGCCTCTGCTGCTGCTGCTGCATCACCTGCTTCAATCGCACCTTCTACTTTTTTAATATATGTACGTATCATATTACGACGATTACCGTTTATTACGGCTCTTTTTTCATTACGACGAATTCTCTTTAATGCAGAAACGTGATTTGCCATTTTTATTATTCTCTTTTCCTAAATTATTTCTATCAACAAACAGCCCAATCAATATAAAATAAGACCATTTAAAATCAATGAGTTTGTTCTTTTAATCACATAACCCGCAATTGTCAAGACAAACATAAAGCATTTTTTATTTTTTTACTTTTAAGGCTCTATATTAAGTTTCAAAGTAACTAGATTATTATCCTTATATATATTAAGAGATAATTTCTCATTTTCTCTTTTGTAAATCCCATCTTCTACATAAACCCACCCTAATTGCCCAAGAGTTTCTTTATAAAAATCTTTCACATCATCAATAACAATATCATTTCCAGCAACGGCCACCGCTTCGATAATCCTTCCTTCTGGTTTATCAAAAACATATCCATATTCTTTTATTTCTTTAAAACCGTTCATAACAGGAATATCCGTCATATAAAAAAAGTGATTTTCACCCGCATTCACTTTTAATGGACATAACACCAATATAGATAATAATAAAAATAGCCTCATATTATTTTTGCCTTTTTTCACAATAAAAACTTGAACGCCCAGATTGATTAATCCTTTTTATTGAAAAATTGCAATCACATTCTGGACATTTCTCTCCTTCCTTACCATAAACAGCAAATTGATGCTGAAAATATCCAAGATTACCATCTGTATGACGATAATCTTTTAAACTACTTCCACCTGCTTTTATAGCTTTATCAAGAATTTCCCTAATCGATATAACCAGAAGATTACATTCATCTATAGTTATCTTATTACTCACCCTTTTCGGAGAAATTCCACATTGATATAAAACTTCACAAACATAAATATTCCCAAGCCCCGCAACAAGGGATTGATTAAGTAAAGCAGATTTAATCACCCCTTGTCTTTTTTGCAATGATTCATATAAATAAGAAGCATTAAATTCATTACTAAAAGGCTCAGGCCCCATAGAAGAAAAGGATTTATGCTCTTCCAATTCCTCATTTGTAAGTAACATCACCAACCCAAATCGCCTTGGGTCATTAAGAACTACTTTACCGCCATCATCTAAAATAATAACCATATGGTCATGTTTTACATGCTTATATCCTTCATCAGAAGGAATAACTTTCAAAACTCCTGACATACCAAGATGAATTACTATTATCTGATTATTATCAAGCTCAATAAGCACATATTTAGCACGGCGCCTTATATTTATAATCTTAGCCCCTTCTACTTTATCAGAAAAATTCTCAGGGAAATCTATTCTCAGATTTTTCCTATTTTGTTTAAGCTTTACTATCTTCCTATCTATCATAGCAGGAGCAAGCCCTTTACAAACTATCTCAATTTCGGGAAGTTCTGGCACTACTTAACCCCTTTTAATCTCTTTATCTTTTCTTCCATCTTATATTTGGTGAATCAACATATCTAAATAATGGATGAGCTGGATATTTTTTATCACCAATCATATAAGGCGACATATAAACATTTTCCACAGACCATAACATCACATTCTTATGAAAAGCAATATCAGCATGAAAACCTTTTTTTGACATCAAACCATAGCTATTTTTCTCATTTTTATCTTCTGGTCTTTTAATATCAAGGTCAGGAACAAGATTTATCTTCTGATTTTTTATCGAATAATTTCCTTCAGAAAACATACGAAGGGTTTCATCATCTTTATTAACCAAAACAAGTAAATATTCACCTTTTGAAAGAAATAACAAGATTTTATATCTTTCCGTATCAGCTTCCCAATTCCCTGTTATAATATTTTCGTCCCATTCCGTATTATAT
>JALTZE010000019.1 GCA_027051315.1 Micavibrio sp. | reverse complement strand
CCTCATTTATTAATTTGAATCTAAGCTCAGCTAATCTTTTCTCTTTTGGTGAACGATTTACAAAAAGATCAGGGTGGCATTTTTTTACAAGATTTAAATATGCCTTTTTTATTTCATGATTTTTAGCATAGTGCGGTATTTGCAAAATATCATAATAAGTATATGAAGTGGCATTTTTTGTGGTGTTACTCATATTTGCTTACCGTTTATTAAGTTTAATAATATGTATGAAAGTTACCCGAACCAGAAAAAAAACTGGTTCGGATGTTTGTTTAGGTCTAATTATTTTGATGATTTTTTATTTTTATCATCATCGTCATCTTCTAGTTCAAGCTCTGTGAAATCGGCATCTACAATATCATCATCATTAGAAGAATTGCCATCTGAAGACGAAGTTTTATTTTCATCAGATGTATCAGATTGCCCTGTATTTTCTTCTTGAGCTTTTCTGTATGCCATTTCACCTATTTTTTGTGATGCTTTTGTTAAAGCTTCCATTTTTGATGTGATTTCTTCTTTGTTATCACTGTCCAAAGCTTCTTTCAATTCTCTGATAGCTTTTTCAGTTGCCTCTTTATCTTCGGCAGGAACATCAGAGCCTAGCTCTTCAAGAGATTTTTCAGAAGAATGAACAATAGCTTCGGCCTGATTTTTAAGTTCAATTAAAGCTTTGCGCTCTTTATCTGCTTCGGCATTTGCTTCGGCATCTTGAATCATTTTTTCTATATCTTCGTCGGATAGACCACCGGAAGCTTGGATACGTATTTGTTGTTCTTTATTTGTTGCTTTGTCTTTTGCAGAAACTTGAACAATACCATTTGCATCAATATCAAATGTAACTTCGATTTGTGGTACACCGCGGGGAGCAGGTGGTATGCCGACGAGGTCGAATTGACCAAGTAATTTATTATCTGCTGCCATTTCGCGTTCACCTTGGAATACACGAATTGTTACAGCATTTTGGTTGTCTTCGGCAGTGGAGAAAGTTTGTGATTTTTTAGTTGGTATTGTTGTATTTCTTTCTATCAATCTTGTAAAGACACCGCCTAATGTTTCTATACCAAGTGATAACGGCGTAACATCAAGAAGAAGAACATCTTTGACATCTCCTTGTAAAACACCACCTTGAATAGCCGCGCCATTTGCAACAACTTCATCAGGATTCACGCCCTTATGAGGTTCTTTACCAAAGAAATTTTGTACTGTTTCGATGATTTTAGGCATACGTGTCATACCACCAACCATAACTATTTCATCAATATCTGATGGTTTTAGTCCTGCGTCTTTTATTGCTGCTTTTACAGGTTCTAAAGTTCTTTTTATTAGGTCATCAACAAGTGACTCTAATTTTGAACGTGATAATTTAATGTTCAAATGTTTAGGACCAGAAGCATCAGCAGTCACGAATGGAAGATTTACTTCTGTTTGTGTTGTGCTTGAAAGCTCTATTTTTGCTTTTTCTGCAGCTTCTTTTAGTCGTTGTAGCGCAAGTTTATCTTCACGAAGGTCAATACCTTGCTCTTTTTTGAACTCGTCTGCTAGATAGTCGATTATCCTAAGGTCAAAATCTTCACCACCAAGGAAAGTATCACCATTAGTTGATTTTACTTCAAAAACACCATCACCTATTTCAAGTATTGAAATATCGAATGTACCACCACCAAGGTCATATACAGCGATTGTACCATTATTTTTTTTATCAAGTCCGTATGCAAGTGCAGCAGCAGTTGGCTCGTTGATAATTCTTAAAACTTCTAGCCCAGCAATTTTACCAGCGTCTTTTGTTGCTTGGCGTTGAGCATCGTTAAAATATGCAGGTACGGTAATTACAGCTTTGTCAACTTTTGTACCAAGGTAATTTTCTGCTGTTTCTTTCATTTTTTGCAATAGCATAGCAGAAATTTGGGAAGGGGCGTATTTTTCGCCATTTACTTCAACCCAGGCATCACCGTTATCACCTTCTACGATTTTGAAAGGTGCTTTGTTTTTTAGGTCGGCAACTTCTGGAGAATCATATCTGCGTCCTATAAGTCTTTTTATTGCGTATAATGTATTTTCAGGATTTGTTACTGCTTGACGTTTGGCAGGTTGTCCAACTAATTTTTCACCATCTTTTGCAAAAGCTATCATTGAGGGGGTTGTTCTTGTGCCTTCTGCATTTTCAATGACCTTTGGCTCTTTCCCATCCATCACAGCCACACAAGAGTTTGTAGTTCCTAAATCTATACCAATTACCTTGCTCATAGTTCTTCCTTTCTTCAGCAAATTTTGTAAAAGCAGTTACTATTATCTGCTTTGTTTTTTTAATCTATATTGCTCGTATGATTTGGAATATATCATATAACCATATCAATGCGAGTCTTTTATCTTCTTTATTTACAAGAATTGTACGTATATTTTTTTATAATGGATCACTAATATTTTTATACTTTTTGATTTACTACATGTTCACCATCAGGTTTATCACTATTTTTTGATACTCCTACTCTGGCAGGTCTTAAAAGTCTATCATTAAGTGTGTATCCTGTTTCTAATATTTGGATTATTGTTCCATCTTCTTTATCAGGGGTTGGAACTTCGAACATGACTTCATGTAAATTGGGGTCAAATTTTTCATCTATGGGAGATATTTCTTTAATTCCGTTTCTTTCAAATGCTCTTATCATAGCACGTTGAGTTGCTTCGATGCCCTCCAAAAGGGATTTTATATGGTCGTCAAGCTCATCACGATTTTTGGGGGCAGCATCTAAAGCTCTTGAAAAATTGTCGTTTACATCTAGTAAATCTTTTGCAAAAGAAGCTATGGAGAATTTTTTTGCGTCTTCGCGGTCTTTTTGGGAACGTCGTCTTATATTTTCTACTTCCGCTGCTTCCCTTAGCATTTTATCTTTTACATCGGCAAGTTCTTCTTCTAGTCTTCTTATTTTATCTAAGGCACGTTCAAGCTCTATGGATTTTTTTTCTGTGCTTCCATTTTGTGAATTATCTTCACATTGTTCATTTTTTATATTTTCTTTGAAAGCGGCAGGCCCTGTTTTTTCTCCGAAGCCGCCTAAATTATTTGCTGTTTCTTCGTTGTTATTTTCATCTTTTTTAGGTTGATTAGTGTTGTTATTCATTGTTTTTCCTTTGTAATCTTTTTAAGGTTTTCTTACATATACTTCCATATCGACCTTTTCTGGTCTGTTTCTATATTGTCCATCTCTTTCATTATATATTGTAATTTTTCCAAGTTCCAAGTAGGGAAGTTTTTTTACTTTAGGTAAATATAAATTTTTTACGTCTTTATATAGAAATTCAGAAATTCCATATTTTTCAGAAGGGTAAATATAATTGCTTTTTTCTACTTTTAGACCATGTTCTTTGGCAAATTGATTCATATATTTTTGGATATCTCTGTATGGAGGAGTTTTAACAAATAAAAGTACCATGTTTTCAGGTCTATGGTAGAGTTTCATCTGGTCTACGCCTTTTTTCCATCCTGCTTCAAAGAAATATCTAACTTTTCCTTGTGGTGTTAGCTCTATATATTCATCAGTACGGTCCATAGCGTAAACATCTTCGTAATCTCCATTACTAAATTTTATAAGTTGTATATCATTTTTTTCTAATTCATCTAGGGAAAGTATTATATTGGCTACGGGTACTTTGTAATTAGTGTTGCAATCTTTGCCCGTTGTATCTTCTACTGCATATCCATCTGTTACGATTTCTATTATGCCATATTCTATTTCCATTTCATATGTTAGTTCGCTGATATTAACACAGCCGCTATAGCTTTCTTTTGCTGCTATTCTCAATATTATTTCATTTTCCTTTATATTATTTGAATTTAATAAAGAGACAACAACATTGTCAGGGTATTCATATGAAATACCAGCTTTGGCATTAGGGGAGTTTGCTAATAAAAACGCCAATAGCATAAATATAAATGGGGTGATTCTATTCAAAGTGCATTTTTTTTGCATGCCAGTATTCCAGTTTGTTTAAAATATATCATCGTTAAACAATATATCTTTATATATTATAGTGCAAATGTAAGAAAACCAATTTCCACATTCTTATTTTATATTTTGAAATAGCTATATTTGTTGACCATGAAATATTTATAGGGTTTTATGTATTGATTTTTTAGCAGTATATATGGAGATTATTTTATGACTAACAGACCATCATTAAGAAAAGCAGATTCGTTAAGGGATATTGAATTTATTCCTAATTTTTCAAAACATGCAGAAGGGTCATGTTTGGTTAAATTTGGTGATACTCATGTTTTATGTACTGCTACTGTAGAAGAAAAAGTTCCAAGTTGGATGAAAAATCAAGGAAAAGGTTGGATTACCGCAGAATATGGTATGTTACCAAGGTCTACAAATAAGAGAATGGATAGAGAAGCTGCCAGAGGAAAACAATCGGGAAGAACTCAGGAAATACAACGCTTAATAGGGCGTGCTTTAAGGGCTATTGTTGATTTTAATAAAATGGGAGAACGACAAGTAAGAATTGATTGTGATGTTATCCAAGCAGATGGAGGAACAAGAACTGCTTCTATAAGTGGGGCGTATATTGCCATGTATCAGGCTTTTGAACATCTTGTTAATATTGGTGTTATGGATTCAATCCCTATGAATGATAGTGTATCTGCTATATCGTGTGGAGTATATAAGGGAGTTCCTGTGCTTGACCTTGATTATGAAGAAGATTCAGTAGCAGAAACAGATGCAAATTTTGTAATTACAGGAAAAGGTGGAATTGTAGAAATACAAGGAACTGCAGAAAAAAATGCTTTTTCAGAAGAGCAGTTTGATGAATTATTTTCTTTGGCAAAAAAGGGGTGCAAAGAGATATCTGAAATACAAAAGAAAGTTTTAGGTGTTTAGGTGTAAGGTGATGAGGAAATTTAAAGGGAATGAAATTGTTTTAGCTACTCATAATCAAGGAAAAATAAAAGAATTTTCCATGATGATGAAGCCTTATGGTATCAAGGTTCTTAGTGCTTCTGAGCTTGGCTTGGCAGAACCAGAAGAAACAGGAAAAACTTTTGAAGAAAATGCTATATTAAAAGCAAAAGCAGGGGCTGAAGCTACGGGTAAAGTAGTATTAGCAGATGATAGTGGGTTGATTGTTAAGGCTTTGGATAATGCACCTGGTATTTATTCGGCAAGGTGGGCAGGTCCTGAAAAAGATTTTACTAAGGCTATGAATAGAGTTAATGAAGAGCTTGGCTGTAATGTGGATAGAAGAGCTGCTTTTATTGCTGTTCTTGCTATGGTTTGGCCTGATGGTTATGTTGTTTCGGTTGAAGGAAGAGTAGAAGGAGAAATCATATGTCCGCCTAGAGGGGAAAAAGGTTTTGGATATGACCCAATTTTTCAACCAAATGGGAAAGATAAAACTTTTGCTGAAATGAGTGCGGAAGAGAAAAAATCAATGTCCCATAGGGGGATAGCATTTGAAAAGTTGATAGAGAATTATTTTGCCTGATAATAAAAATATAGCTTTATATATTCATTGGCCTTTTTGTGTGTCTAAGTGTCCTTATTGTGATTTTAATTCCTTTGTTGCACAAGATGTTAACCATAGGGAGTGGCTTGATGCTTATAAAAAAGAGTTGGAATATTATTATGAATTAACCAAAGGGAAGATTGTAACTTCTATATTTTTTGGAGGAGGGACACCATCATTGATGCAACCTTTTGTTGCGGAAGGAGTTATTGATAAAATTGTTTCTTTATGGGGAATTTGTGATGATGTGGAGGTAAGTTTAGAGGCTAACCCTTCTTCGGTAGAGTATGATAAATTTATAGATTTTGCTGCGGCGGGGATTAATAGAGTATCTATTGGAGTTCAGTCTTTTGATGATAGGCAATTGGCATTTTTGGGTAGAAAACATTCTGCTGAAGATGCCATAAAGGCGATAAAAATAGCAGCTAAATCTTTTGATAGATATAGTTTTGACCTTATTTATGCTTTGCCAGAACAGACGGCTTGTGATTGGAAAAAATCTTTGGATAATGCTTTGTCTTATGCTGGTGGGCATATTTCTGTGTATCAGCTGACAATAGAAAAAGGTACGGATTTTTATACTAAATATAGAAGAGGTGATTTCACAGTTTTGGATGATGATTGTGGTGGGGAACTATATGAAATTACACAATCTATTATGGAGCAATATGGGCTTCCTTCATATGAGATTTCTAATCATGCGAAGAAAGGCGAAGAATCTAAGCATAATATGACATATTGGAGATATGGCGATTATATAGGGGTTGGACCAGGAGCGCATGGACGTTTTATAGTTAATGGTGAAAAAATAGCTACTAAAGGGCATAGAGCGCCGGATATATGGATAAAAAAGGTTAATAAAACGGGGTGTAGTTCTCATGAATTTGAGGTTATTAGCCGAAAAGATAGAGCGATAGAAGCATTGATGATGGGGCTTAGGTTAAAGGAGGGGATTCCTTTATCAAGGATTGAGCTAGAAAGCGGTAGTTCATGGAAAGAGATTATAAATCCAGATAAAATGGAAAATATGATTAAGGAGGGTTTTGTAAGCACAAAGGAAGATATTTTGATTCCTTCCTCTAAAGCCATTCAAAGGCTTGATTCGTTATTAGGTTATTTATTGACCGAATAATGAACCTACGGGGCCTCCGTTAAGATATAAAGAACCATCTGGTTGTGTTTGAAGGTGATATGTCCAGTATGGTTCTCCTGTTAGGGGGTCGTTTTCCCTTTTTCCTAGTGATTTTAATATACCAAGCATCATATTTGCTTGTTGAAAATCTTTTGCGTTTGGATTTCCTGGTGTTGCTGCTCTTTTTTGAAAAATAGTTTGAAGTTTATCAAGTCCTGATAATTCAGCAGTTATATCACCATTTGCCATATTTATTGATTTTATGTCAGGTTTAATTTTTCCGCTTATTTTCGCATCATAATTATCAGATGATATGAATGAGTTATTTATATCAAATGATGACCTTGCTTCATGAAAAAGAGTAGGAAGAGATGTTACTACTCCCATAGCGGCAAGTTGAGGATTAATATTATCTTCATTCATCATTAT
>JALTZE010000018.1 GCA_027051315.1 Micavibrio sp. | reverse complement strand
AATAAATGCAAGAGATATAAAATATAAATCCTTATCAGGGCAAAAGCTTTATTTAAAAATTCAAAAAGAGGAAAAAAATACAGTCTTTACAGTGAAAGCAGAAGGATTTGACGGAAATAGCAATATAGATTTAGATGGCGAATTAAAATTTAAATCCAATACAAAAGGAAAAGAATATACAGTATTAGCAGACCCAGAGCTTTCTTTCTCAGCCGTACTTTCCAGTGATAATCCCACAATAATAATGTCTTCATTCGGATATGATATATCTGAATATTCTCCCTTAATTGCTAAATCTAGAGTTGATGGAAAAATAAAGTTAACCCCAACAAGCCTGTCCGTAAAAGATAGCAATATATCATTTTCCGATTTCACAATAGCAAATCAAATAGATTATAAAATTAACAAAAACAAAAGAAATCAACTTGATATAAAACTAGGGTCAAATATCTTTGATATAGACCTTCTTAAAATAAAACTAGGAACAAAAGAAAATAACAAAGATACTGCAATAACACCTGAAACTATTAAAAATTCAATTGTCAAAGCTGTAGAAAAGATACCGTTTGATGTTTCTTTTTCTGCTTCTGCTGACCGTATTATTTATGACCGCAGAGATATTATGGATACAGCAATAATTGCAAAAATAACAGATAAAAGCTTTAATATAAAAGCCGCATCTGTAAAAGATATATATGGGGCAGAAATATCAATGGCTTTTGCTGTTGATGATGTAAAAGATAAAGGAAAGATAAATTCATCTATTTCTTTTAAAACAGATAATCTTAATAATTTTACTAATGTCATAGGATTAGAAGAATATACAGGAAAATCCGAACTTGGCGAAGCAAAAATAGATGTAATTTTAAAAGGAGATTATGAAACTCTTTCTATAATATCAAATAGCTCTATCCTTGCTGGTTCTGCTGCGATATCTGGTAAATTATTAAATCTTAAAGAATTATCATTTCTAAAAGCCAACATAACTCATCCTAATTTGCTACGAGCCATTAAAATTATCACACCAAATTACGATGGAACAAAAGCAATGAAATCACCAATAGATTTGTATTTTGAGCTTAATAATGATGGTAAAACATATTCTTTCAAAGCGATTGAAGGTAAAATAGCAGGAACAGCCGTCAAAGGAAATATAGATTATAAAAAAGGAAAAATCCCAGAAATATCAGCCAATTTGTCTTTGGGTGATATTTCATTAAATGATTATCTTGGAAAAAATAGTGAAGAAAAATCCGTAAAATGGTCAAGGTCTGCAATAGATGTAGAATGGATGCATAAATTTAATATGAATTTAAAGACTTTTGCAAAAAATCTTTCATATAACAATTGGAAAATAAAAAATTTTGCAATGGAAGCATCACTAGAGAATGGTAAATTTGAGATAGCAAAAATGGATGGAGAAATGTTCGGAGGTAAAACATCTATCTCCTCTAGCATAACATCATATAAAGATAATAAAAAACCAATAGATATAATATTCAAAAGCCAAATGAATAATGTTCAAGCCTCCAAACTTAGTAAAGCTCTTGGCATGCAAGGTCTTATCAGAGCAAAGGCAGGTACTGTTTCTATGACTACTGACTTAAATGCTTCTGGTATCAGCCCTTCTGCAATGATTTTATCACTTGAAGGTAAATCCATAATTGAAGGAGAAAATATATTCATAACAGGATTTGACCTTGGGAAAATAACCAGAGGTTTAACCAAAAAAGGCAAAAGTGGCATAGAAAAAATTCTCTCAGGCGGGGCAAGAGCATTCCAATCAACAATATCAGGGGGAGAAACAAGATTTAATAAAATTTCGGGAAGCTTTGATATAAAAAATGGTATAGCCGAAACCAAAGATACACAGCTTCAAGCAACTGATGCTTTGGTTGATATAACAGGAACAATAAACCTCCCTCAATGGTTGATAGATGCTAAAACAGTTGTAACACTTTATACCCAAGAAGATAAACCACAGCTAGAGTGGAATTTCAAAGGCTCGTTAGATGACCCTATAGGTGATATAAAAAAGGAAGGTATGGAAAAGCTTTTACAAAATAGTTTAAAAGGATTAATCAGCGGTAAAAGCCCAGAAGATGCTATAAAAGGAGCAATAGATAATCTCATAGCTCCTAAACCATCAAATGATAATAGTGATGATACATCTCAACCAACAAAACAAAAGACATCAAGCCCAGAAGATGCTTTCAAAAATATGTTAAACGATTGGATTATTCAGGGGAAATAAGGTTCTTAAGAACATAAAGACGACATGCACTTGAAAGCGATACAGACCTAATCTCATCAATCTCGCTAATCAATTCATGTATAGGAATATTCTTTTTCTTTGAATTTTTTTTTAATTCCTCCCAGAATGGCTGTTCCAACGTAACGCTTGTACTATGCCCAGATATACGTACAGAATATTTTTTTACTTTATGAGATAAAAATTTTTCAATATTTTCTTGATTATACATAATTTCTTTGTTATGGGTTAGCAATTATTATCAATATTACCATAAGATATAATGAAAAAAATAACCAGTGAAAATCTAAGACAATCATTTAATAATGTTACGAATAGTTCAGTATATAAGGACTTTTTAAGAAAGAGTCATGTTCTTGAGAATAGATTCTTCGGAGAAAAACATTTTAACCAAGTTGAAGAAGCGCTTGATTATATGGCTAAAAAACTTCCTCTGGTTACCGTATTTGATTTAACATCATCAATTTCTTCTGATAGAGGTAGAAATTTAGTTGCTTTTTTATGTTACCTTATTACAGATAAATATGAAAATGAGCATTTCAGGCCAAGATACGATAAGCTTTATATGAAAAAAGATTTTTTTGGATTTTACTCAGTTGAGCTTCCCCTATCTTTCAACTACAGACATGTGGGTTCTAGATATGAATCTTATATAGAAATGGAAAAAGAATTTGATATTAATCAATTTTCTGTACAATTTTTATATGCTTTCTCTGTAGTTTTAAGTAAGGTCATGAATGAATATATGGCAGAGAAGAATAGAGATAGCTCCGCAATAGTTATTCCCGAGGGAAGGGGGCTTTATTTAGGTAGAGCCTTTAAGGTAGGACATAATCATTTAAATAACCATACTGATATATCTCGTAGAGGTAAAAATGGTGGATTTGTTAGATATAATAAAGAAGAAGCATGGAAACCATTGGTTGATAATCAAATATATACATTACTTGATTATGATAGAATGCGCCCTTCACAAAAAGAATTAAATGATTTACTCGATAAATATCACAAAGATGATGATTTATTGAACCCTATCATTGATTTTGCTCAGAGCTATTTTTGGTGTGATGATTTTCCAATAAATACTAGCAGAAAGAAAGCTATAGATTATATGCTAGATAGCTTAAGAAGCGATATAAGAAGCGAGTTATGGCATGAAATGGAAATATCAGGAGATAACTCCTATCTTAAACGAATGAAAAAACACGGAAGAGAACCTATTTTATAGAATATACTTAATAAGTCTAACCCCTATACTCTATACTCTACCCTCTACCCTCTACCCTCTAGGCTTTATCATCTCTTCTGGTTTAATCCACTCATCAAATTGTTCAGCGCTCAATATTCCAAGCTCCACACCAGCTTCTTTAAGTGATGTTCCATCAGTATGAGCCTTCTTTGCAATCTTTGCAGCATTATCATAGCCAATATAAGGATTAAGAGCAGTAACAAGCATCAAACTTTCATTCATAAGTTTTTCTACTCGTTCTTTATTAACATTTATCCCGTCTATGCATTTATCGACAAAACTATTGGAAGCATCTGAAATAATTCTAATTGATTGTAATACATTATAAATAATAACGGGCTTAAATACATTAAGCTCAAAATGTCCATTACTTCCCGCAACTGTTACCGCAACATGATTTCCCATTACCTGCGCACAAACCATAGTCATCGCTTCACATTGAGTTGGGTTTACCTTACCAGGCATAATAGAAGAGCCAGGTTCATTCGCAGGAAGGGAAATTTCCCCAATACCGCATCTAGGACCAGAGCCTAAAAGCCTGATATCATTTGCTATCTTCATAAGTGATACAGCAATAATATTTAATACCCCCGATAATTCAACCATAGCATCATGAGCGGCAAGAGCTTCAAATTTATTTTCAGCAGTTTTGAATTTAAGACCAGTAATTTTGCTAACATTCTCAGCAAACTTCTTATCAAATCCAACTTTACAATTTATTCCTGTGCCAACTGCTGTCCCCCCTTGAGCTAGCTGCATTAAACGGGGAAGGGTGGTTTTAACTCTTTCTATGGCATATTTTATTTGCGTAGCATAACCAGAAAATTCTTGTCCCAATGTTAATGGAGTCGCATCTTGCAAATGTGTTCTTCCTATTTTTACTATATCCTTAAAACTTTCAGATTTTTTTACAAGTGAGTTGTAAAGTTTCTCAAGCGCAGGAATTAAGGATTCATGAACCTCAATAGCAGAAGAAATATGCATAACAGTAGGGAAAGTATCATTTGATGATTGTCCCATATTGCAATGGTCATTTGGGTGAACAGGGGACTTGCTTCCAATTTCACCACCCAATATATCAATGGCACGATTGGCTATTACTTCATTTGCATTCATATTGCTTTGCGTTCCTGAGCCTGTTTGCCATACAACCAAAGGGAATTCATCGATTAATTTGCCACTAATAACTTCATCAGCCGCCTTAATTATTGCATCTGCAATTTTTGTATCAAGAATGCCCAGCTCCTTATTTGTAATTGCAGCGGCTTTTTTTTGTATTCCAAGCGCACGGATTACTGGCTTTGGCATTTTTTCTGTGCCTATTTTAAAATTATGCAATGACCTTTGAGTTTGCGCCCCCCAATAATGATTGGCAGGGACTTCTATATCTCCGATAGAATCAGTTTCAATACGATTTATAGCATCATTTGTTTTAATATCATCAGACATAAAAGAATCCTCCTATTTCATTGCTAAAATAGGATTGCTCTTTCGCTTGTTTTCGTCAAGGATAAATATTACATTTTTGGAGGAGGAGGCTTAGCCGCACCAACATTAGCACCACCAGAAGAATTTTTACTATCCGCACAATAATTATCCTGAGGTCCACCAAAAATCTCACCATCAGGTCTTGTTGAATTTGCATTTCCAGCATAGCTATCTTCATTAGCAGCTTTAGTTTCTAAAACCTCTCTGAATTTACAATAGGCAGGAGCACCAATAGCTGATATATATGTAGCCATTCCAGGAAAGTTATGAAAACCAAGAATGGAAGGTGGAACTACCTCTACAGGCGGTAAGTAAGAATTATCTTCTTCTCTAACTTCAAATCCATTAATTTTAATTGCTGTTTCCATATTGTCCTACCTTTTCAAACACAACTCAACTTACCATATAAACTCAAAATATACAAATTTTCTTAACAAACTCTTTATTTTACAAGATTTTTATCAGGGTTGATAATATTTACATGTCCCATTTTACGATTCTCTTTAATTTCTTGTTTGCCATAAAGATGTACGGAAGCATTTTGCATTTCATGATATTTTTCAAGTTTTTTAACATCATTCCCAATTAAATTTATCATTTGTGCGTTTGAATGTCTTGTAGGATAACCAATAGTCATGCCAGTAACCGTCCTTACATGCTGTTCAAATTGGTTGCATATACATGCGTCCATAGTCCAATGACCAGAATTGTGTGTTCTTGGGGCGATTTCATTTGCAAGAATTTTACCATCTTTTGTTACAAAAAGTTCCAAAGCAAGCACGCCAACTAAATCAACAGCATCAGCAAGAATTTCAGTTATCTTTTTTGCTTCCATTATCATATTTTCTGGAATAGGAGCAGGAGCAGTCGTTTTGTGTAATATATGATTCTTATGTTCGTTAAGAACAGGAGGATAACAAGCAGTCTGACCTATTTTGTCCCTTGCTACTATTACCGATATTTCGCAGGCAAAATCTATTATTTCTTCAATTATAATTTCTTCTGATTTCAATGAATTCCATACAATATCAATATTATCTTTTGCGTTATATTTAGCTTGCCCTTTTCCATCATATCCAAATCTGCATGTTTTTAATATAACAGATGATACATTCCATTCTTTGAGAATATTCAATACATCTTGTGGCGAGTTTGCAAAAGACCAACGTGCTGTTTTAATACCAATATCGTTCAAAAATTGTTTTTCTTTTACTCTATGTTGAGCAATTTCCAATAATTTATCATCAGGCCATACAGGTTTAAATTTTTGTAAAAATTGTACCGTTTCAACGGGGATATTTTCAAATTCATATGTAATAGTATCGACAGATTGTGCAAACTCTTTCAAAGCCTCTTTATCATTATATTTTGCTACATATGTTTTCTCCGAAACCATAGAGGCAGGAGAATTTTCTTCAGGGCAAAATATATGAACTCTCATACCAAGCTTGGCTGCTGCCATTGCTGACATTCGTCCTAATTGCCCCCCACCTAGTATACCAAGCGTCTTTGGCGGATATTCAGACATCTACAGGCTCCACATTCACAGCTTCTGTTTGTTTTTTTCTAAAATTATCTAGATTTTCCTGAACATTTTTATCATTGGTACTAAGAATAGACGCAGCTAATATAGCAGCATTTTTAGCCCCTGCAGTACCAATGGCAAGAGTACCAACAGGAATTCCAGCAGGCATTTGTACAATTGAATAAAGACTATCAATTCCTTTCATTGTTCTGCTTTCAACAGGAACTCCCAAAACAGGAAGGGAAGTCATAGCAGCAACCATTCCAGGAAGATGCGCAGCTCCACCAGCACCAGCAATAATCACCTTTATACCTTTTGCCCGTGCATTTTTAGCATATTCAACCATTCTATCAGGTGTTCTGTGTGCGGATATAATTTTTGCTTCATATCCTATTTTTAAATCATCAAGAATATCAGTGGCGTGCTTCATGGTAGACCAGTCGGATTGACTACCCATTATAATACTAATCACAGGAGATTTATCAAACATAATTGCTTCCATTTATAATTTCCAAAAACATTATATAATGCATTGAAATAAATTAAGCAATAATATC
>JALTZE010000017.1 GCA_027051315.1 Micavibrio sp. | reverse complement strand
TGGTTTATTCTCTACAGTTTCATTTATTTTACTATTTATTGATTTGTCATTTGATGGATATTTCTCAATAACAAAATTATCTATCACTTCTTTAATTACTTTACTGTCTTGAATCTTCTTATTTGATATTAAAACGGTATCACCTTTGATAGTAGCAGTCATATTATTTTCTGACATCATATCATTAAGAACAAGATTCCAAGGCTTTCCTCCTGTCCAAGATACTTTCTTACTCATATCAACATCATCAGAAAAGGAAAAAGCATATTTTGCAGGAACAATCTGCCTAAGGGCAATCACAAGATTAATATCACTACCAAAACCCTCTATTATTTGATAATCTTTCTTTTCAACATCATTTATATTGTTAATATTTTTTTTAGCAATTTTATCAGAAATATCTTCAATTTTTACAATATCTTCTTCTATCTTTAAAACATCATCACCAATAATGTTAGCATCTATTGGTGTATCGCTAAGACCAAAATTATCCGTTACATCTTCTACTTCTTTTTCTTGAGTTTTGGTAGTTTTCTCCACCTCCACAGAAGGTTTAATATTCATTTCTATTTTTCCTGGTTTTGTCTTAACAACTCCAGGAGGTAAGTTAACAGTCTTTTTTACTTCATATTTTTCAGGAGTATAAACAAAACCTGCATAAGAAATAGTAGGAGAAAACCCCATAAATACAGCAACACTTGCCGTTAATAATATTTTGTGATTACAAATCTTTATCATTTCCATACCTCTGGAAGAGATTACAAACAAAACCTTTACACAGCTGATAATAATGTTAGCTACATAAAATAACAAGCCTGACAGATAAAATATAAAAGATTATCCAGCACTAGATAATCTTTTATATTAAGATTACAGCCCATAATCTATAAATTTTCTTTTATGAATACCTATTACAGAGGGACGAACAGGACCAAGAAACCATACCCTCACAGCACGTAAAGCAGAAGGAAGAACAAGCCCCTTTTTCTCTACTATCAATAATATAGTAGTAACGCTTATAGAAATAAAGAAAGTAATCCATCTAAAATAAATTAACATCAATAGCCAAGGAATAGCAGCCCTTGCGTCTATATTAAAGAAACGCACAGGTTTCATAGAGTTCCTCCAATGCCATTGCGACTCTTCAGCCATTGCCAATTTCCTTTCTTATAATAACTATATTGAAATATATCATGTAAATATTAATGAAAAGTAATAAAAATTATTAATCTGCTCCACCGCCAGAAGTCATAAGCAAATAATAACGTCTTTCAATTAATCCTTCTTCAAAAGCAATAGTAGCAGATTTATTCATTGTCTGACCATAAGAAGATATCATGCGTTTTATTTCAACTGTCCACATATCAGGGTCCATATCCAAGAATTTTTCTCTTACCTCATCTGGAAATTTCATCCATTCCCTCAACCCTACTCTTCCTCCTCCAACTTTTGGAACAAGAGCCTGTGTAACGATAAGCCTAACAGTTTCCATCAAAGCGTAGGCTCTTTCAGTTCTTTCCGATTTATCAAAAGCAGATACCATTCTTCTGATTGTTTCTGCTACACCAGTGGTATGAGTTGTTGTATAAACAGCATGTCCAGTTTGCGCAGCTTCTATAGCAGAAGATATAGTTTCATTATCCCTTGCCTCACCAACAAGTATGATAGAAGGTTTTCGACGCAAAGCATTACGCACACCATCAGCAAAACTAGGTAAATGTCTAGGTATTTCTGTTTGCGATACAAGTGAACGTGGCGAATGAATAGTATCATATGTATATTCAATAGGAGCTTCATATGTAAGCATCTTGCCACATCCATGAGGTCTTTCAAGAAGCATTCTATTACCAGCGGCAAGCAATGTTGACTTACCAGAACCAGTAGGACCTGTAATTATTACCATTCCTTGCCTTGGTGCCCAATTATCAATAATTTCTTGCTCTATTTGTAAATCTTCCATAGTAGGAGGTTCTGCTGGAAGAACACGCATAGTAATCTGTGCCGCGTCTCTACCCCTTGCCAGCACAGCAGTAATATTAACCCTAAATCTAATACGTGAATATCTATCAGGTTTTATTTCATAAGAAACATCAAGGTCAGTTCCAGAGGCAAGCCTTGCCATAGCATCAGGACCATAAATCTTGGTAAGAAATACCTGCATATCGACACCATCTATAACACGATAAGTTCCAGGATATAATATTCCTGCTATCTCGTTATATGCTTGACGGTCTGTTTGCAATGTAATATCTGATGTGCCTTTTTTTACACACCACAGCAGATAGTCATCTACATGTTCTTCTGTAAATCTTTCTGGTTCATCTGGCCAAGTTTCTGCTACAGAATCTTTGCTTTTTAGAAGACTTATCGGTTTGCGGGAAGCCATTGCTCATATCCTGGTATAAGTTCAGGGCGACCAGTAATTCTTATTGCCCTATTTCCTATTCTCATTTCATCACCACCACCAGTTATACCTCTATCTTCTTGCAGTGCAAAAGGTTTAGAAATCATTCCAAGAGCAACAAGTTTATGATATCTTACCATTCCTTCAAAATCAGCCACTAACTCTCCAAGGTCTCTTTGGAATATTTCATCAGCTTGCCTAACACCTTCTTTCCACCCTTTTTCAACAGCATTTTCCCATACCTCACGTTCTTCATCATTAGAAGGACGAAGTATATCTGGTGGAGGTTCTACATCGCCCCAAGTACGTTCTAAATATTCTCTCCAATGTCTAGGGGCTGCGACAATCCTTGAACCTTTATTTATCTGATAAACAATATCAGAAACAGCAGCTTCTTGCCCATTTTCTCCTATAACCAAACCATTTTCAGCCTCTGATACAACAGGAGGCTCAATAAGAAGTCCACTCGGAGCAGGTATCAACAAACGCCCAAAATTAAAAACTTTATCCATATAATCGGAACGAGATTCAAGATGTTTTCTTATTTGATATGTTCTATATGCCAATCCACCACGCGCACCATAAGAAAGACCCGCCTCTTTTAATGCATTAAATCTTATATCAAACATTCCACCAACTTCTTCTTCTTGTGCTTTCACATCACCGAAAGATTTAGAATCAGGAACATCTTGTAAAACAAATAAATGTGGTGGAGGCTCTCCCAAAGACTTATCTTGAGCATAAGCACTGCCATACAGCAATGTTGACGCTGTAATGACCATACATATAATATTTTTTAATTTGTATGTTTTCCCAAAAATCATATTAATAACCGCTAATTCCAACAACAGGAGCGTATTGAACCTCTATCATTCCATATTTATCATTAACACGGACATCGGCTCTTGTTCCCATTTGTAAACCTATATCACGCAAAACATCAATAATTCTTCTATTTTCAACATCAATCGAAACAACAATCGGAACAGGTGGTTCATCACCCAAAACCATAAAACCATAACCAGCTTTATCAGCCAAACTTTTTACTATAACATCAACAGGACCAATCCAATTAGTTGTAACAGCACGGTTAAGTTCAGCAGGAGCATTATCAATAGGAGCAACCGAAACTTCAGGACTTTGATATTGTTCAATAGCCGAGAGAGTTTCAAGAGCTTTTGCACTTCTATCTGCTGCCTCTGCTAACATCAAAGATATTCTATCAGGGGAAGCAACCATTTGCGGCTTACTCTCTATTATATTCTCACATGCAGATAGTGAAAAAATAACAGCAATAGCAACATAGAGAAATTTATATTTACGGAACATTTTCTAATCTGGATCCTATTTAAATTGGGAAATCATTAATAAAACCATACCAACACAAAAATAAACTGTTTGCACAAGCAATACAAGGGAGTTTATAAAACTTATGTAGATTCTTTGGGATAAGATAATATCAAAATTTAATTAATAGATTAAATATCAATAAACAAGCCCTTTAGTCCTCATTGCTCTTACAACCTTTTTCTTATAAGCCCTACCTAATCTTGGGGTTCTGGAATGATAATAAGATATGGCTTTTGATAGTGAACCTGTTTCATTAAGATGTTTTTTTAATATCCATGCAGAAACACCCATATTTGTGCATGGGTCATCTCTTACCCATCTTTTTGCTGTTCTTTCGCTAACGCCCCAATATTTAGCAAGCTCAGGCAACCATATTGTATTTATTTGCATAGGGCCTAAATCATATGAACCATTAGTATTTTTTACTTCTTGCCCTACTTTACCACCTTCAACTTCCAAGATTCCCACTAAAACAGCAGGTGGTACAGAATATGTATTGGCGGCAAGCATAAGACATGCCATAAGCACTTTACTCATAACTTAGTCCTTACTACTAGCAAAGAAACTCATTGGATTATCACTATTTCCAGCAGGTTTATTATCTTCCTTCTTCTCTGGAGGTGGAGGAGGAGCAGGCTGTTGCCCCCCAGAACTACCAGACTTTTTAGATTCTTCTCCATGACTTTCTTCAATTTCAGTATTAACCATTGTTTTGGCAAGAATCTCTAACATAGCTTTTCTTTTTTCATATTCTTCCCACACTTTGGATATATCAGGCTCTACATTATCTTTTATTGCTGCCATCAATTTTGTCATTTCAGTCATATGACACTGACAATAAAGTATAACAAGGGACCTAAGCACCGAAAGTTCAGCAAGTTTTATTTCTTCTTCATTATTTTCATTCATTAATTCTTTTTGTAATTCTGTGGCATCATTAATAAGCTTGATACCAACTTCTTGGAAAAGCTTTTGTTCAGATTGACCAAATGGAAAACTCATAACAACATGTATAATTGGGCAAAGGCAATTAACCATTGTCATTGCCATAAGATTTTTACTATTTTCTACAATAGTTCCATCAAAACTTTTTAATATCTTGGTAGCAGAAGCAATATCAGAAAAATTTTCAGAAAAAGGTATAATTGTTTTTAATGATGATATTATTTTTTCTATATCACTATCTTCGGGCATTTTACCGTGCATACGATAAAAATTCGATATAATAGGCCCAGCCATAGAAGTAAGAGCAAGCCGAACAGTATCAGCATCCTCCCCTTTTTTATCTTCTAAATCCATTGAATCTGCCATATCAAGGGCAAGCTGCGTAGATTTATTCAAAAGAATTCCCATTCTTTCTGCAATTTCTTTTGTATCCCTTGGTGCTGCGGCTGGCATTCTAATGCCTACCTCATCAATAACAGCAGTAATTGGAGAACCTATTTTTTCTATAACCTGTGATAAATAAAGTGAGTCTTGTTTCATTTTCTACTTTTCTTAAAAATACCGTAAACAACCAAAATTGATTCTACATTAAATCATTAATTATATCATCAATATTTTTTGCTCTGCCTCTTAATAATTTTATTTCACCAGTTTTTGATTTATATATGGTTAACGGAGTTTCATTAAATTTCCACCTGCTCATCAAAGCATGATTTCTTTCTACTCCTTGTGTATTAAGGCGTTCATCAGAGCTTATCGCATTTTTGTTACCTTCAATATATTCAAGCCATAAATCACCGCCATTAGGTGCAGCCATTATAAAAGCAGCCTGTTTTTTGCTTTCTTCCTTTAATACCCCTACAGGTATAATTCTAACTTGTAATTTACCAGATTTTATATATTTATCTTTCAAATCTTTCATAAAATCATGGCAATGCGGGCATTGAGGGTCAATAAATACATAAATATAAGGGGCATTGGCATCACCCAACATCACCCAATTACTATATTCTACATCACGATATAATTGCTGGGCTGGACTTTCGGGCTTCTTAGCCTTTTCCTCTTCAGCATCTTTTTTTACAGGAGATTCACCAACAAGTGTGTTTAATAAACTATCACTTTGTTTTTGTAACCTTTTAATCTGCTCAAAAGTTATTACTTTTCCATTATCATCAAACATCATACCCATAAAGAATATAGACCTGTCATTAACAGGAACATAATAATATTCTTCTACACCATTTTTAATGGTCATCCAGCCATCATATCTATTTTCTCTACCTAGATATCTTATTTGTGCTCCTTGTTCTACATATACTTCCAAAGGTTTGGGTAAAGGAGGAAGTTTTTCATCTTTTGCAAATATAGCAGAGCTATCAACAATTAATATCGTTGAAATAACCATAAATAAGAATTTATTAGAAGGTAGGATTTTCATTGTAACACCATAATAATTAGAAAAGATAAAAGATAGATTAACTAAATAAAATAACTAGTCTAGCAAAATTATACAAACAAGATATTACTTTTTTATTCTGCTAATATGTAGATATAATTTTTTATTCATTTCAGGAATAATTTTATCTTGTATAGAGTTATACTCACCTACAAAA
Organism: Micavibrio sp.; assembly: GCA_027051315.1. Classification (GTDB taxonomy): domain Bacteria; phylum Pseudomonadota; class Alphaproteobacteria; order Micavibrionales; family Micavibrionaceae; genus JALTZE01. Next base: position 798 of record JALTZE010000017.1, on the reverse strand, counting down.
GTAGATTGTTGCGGATAGAAAATATCTATATCTCCTATATTTACAAATTCGCTTCCATAAAAATTAAATACCCCTACACCATTTGCCTGCATATTTGATTTAAAAAAGCTGGCATTAACCCGTTCTAGGTAGGGGTCCATTTCAATATTTCTATGTTTATGAAATTTCTCTAAATCAAAAACATATCCATTAACAGCATATTGACCATTCCCTACGATAATATCTCCATAAGAAGTAATATCCCAACTATTACGAATCCTTATTCCATTTTTTGCATTATTATTTAATTTATTTTTATATGAAAGATTATGAGGACTTTCAAAAAATACTAAACCATCACCACCATTTTCAATACTTATATTATAAGCAATAATATTGTTCTCACTCAATCTATCCAGCATTATCCCAGAACCATTATTATTGTGAGAATAATTATTAAATATCCAACTATCATTAACTTCACGCGATATGATAATACCGTGTTTTTCTTTTGACCCATATGCTTCATTATTTGCGATTATTAGACGTTTTGACCTATCATGCGGATCAATTCCATAAACTATATTATCCGCATAAACATTATTTATTATCGCTATATCTTCTGCTTCATAGCAGTAAAAACCAAAATACATATCTGAGAATCGTGAACCTATTATCCAGCCTGTGGCAGGCTTTCTATCAGGATATTTAAGAACCATTCTTTTAACAGGGGCATAGCTTATACCATAAGATTTTCTTTTTTTATAACCCATATGAGTTATTTCACTATTTGCTATATAAAGCTCCCCACCATTCCAT
>JALTZE010000016.1 GCA_027051315.1 Micavibrio sp. | reverse complement strand
GGGGCTGCTACTGTTGTAAAAAACAACCCTACTTCTGGAAGAATACCTGATGGGGCAATTGTAGAAAAAGAGATAAAATTTAATATTGCTGACATGAAAAGCGTTAGGCTTGCCCTTCGTAATCCTGATTTTACTACTTCAAGACGTATAGCCAGAGCAATTAACGGATTTATGAACAGCAATATAGCTGTTGCCGAGAATTCCGCCAGCGTAAAGATTAAAAAACCATCTTCATATAAAGGTAGTATTGTTGACCTTATCACAGATATAGAACAGCTTACTGTTCAGCCTGACCAAGTTGCAAGAGTGGTGATTGATGAAGCATCTGGTGTGATAGTTATGGGAGCGGACGTAAAAATAAGTACTGTTGCGATAGCACAAGGTAATTTGACTATAAAAATAACAGAAACACCTCAAGTTTCGCAACCAAGCCCTTTTTCCGAACAAGGTGAAACAGTTGTAGTACCACGTACTGAAATAAGCGTTAATAGTGGAGAAGATGTAAAACTTGCAACAATTGAAACAGGTGTAACTCTTCAAAATTTAGTGACAGGTCTTAATAAACTTGGGGTTGGACCAAGAGATATTATAACAATCATGCAAGCCATAAAAGCTGCAGGAGCGTTACAGGCTGATATAGATACGATGTAGTAGGATTTTAAAGATTATGAATAGTTTAGATACAGCAATGACAAATTCTTTATCAAATGCAGCAAGCATGGCCAAAAGCAATGCAGCAATGAACAAAATTATGGCTATTAAAAGCTCGACCTTATCTGATGAAGAATTAGGAAAGATTGACCAAGCAGCAAAAGATTTTGAAGCAGTTTTTATATCAGAAATGATGAAACCTATTTTTGAAACCGTAGAAATTGACTCTAATTTTGGAGGAGGAAAAGGAGAAGAAATATTTAAGGGTATGATGGTTCAAGAATATGGAAAAATAATGGCTGAAAAAGGCGGTCTTGGAATAGCCGAGCATGTGAAAGCCGAATTAATCAGAATTCAGGAGAGTGCAAAATGACAAAGATAATAGAAAATAAAAGTAACATGGTTAAAAGCGTGGCAATAGATAATCCCAATGCTTTTATGAAAGATATGATTGCCTCAATCGAAGCTTTGAAAGAAATATATATAATTGAGAACGAAGCTCTTGATAATTCAGATATAGATAGATTCCTTGCGTTACAAGATGAAAAAGCAAACATAGCAAAACGATATCAAAAACAGCATTTAATCATACTTAATAATAAAGACGATATGTCTGAAATTGATAGTAATCTTAAAAATAAACTAGAAGAGATGAGAGCAGACTTCATTGAACTTGCTAGAATTAATCAGAAAAAACTGGAAAGAGCAAAAAAAACAACGAAAAGACTTTGTGAAAGAATAATGGAAGTTGCAAAAGAAAACATAGAAAAAAAACAAATGAGATATGGAGCAGGTGGAAAAGTTCATAAACGTAAAACTAATATATCAGTAGGAATATATGAGACCGCTTAGAATAAGAGGATGAATAGATGGCAGAAGTCAGTAATTATATACAGCAGCAAAATGTGACAGAAATACAAGCTGGAAGACACAAAATAGCAAAAAAATCTGCAAGCAGTGATGCTGCATTCATAAATTTTATGGATTTGATATTTGCAAGAATGGAAGGTGGTTTAGCTTCTGATAATATAGGGAGTAATGTGAATAATGTTGGTAAATCGGCGAAAGCTGGTGCTATTCCTGTATTACAATCTGCTATCAATATCACAGAATTAAGTGGAGATGGAGAGGAAAATTCAAATTTACAAATATCTGATATTGCCGCAACTATAAAAGAATTATTCCCCAATATTTTGGAAAATGGACTTAAAGAAACAAAAATATCTGAAAGTGGTATAGCTAATGGTGATATAACTATTTCAGCATCACAAATAATTAATGATAAAACTCCTGAAACTATAAAAAATATAAAAAAATTAATCGAGCTACAAAAGGAACTAGATGATAGTGCTTTTGCTGGGATTAGTGCTACGGACTTTTCTATTGAAGAGCTTTCAAAAGAAGATTTAGATGAAATAATTACTGAATTCATAGCATATGCAAAAATAACTCAGCCAGATGATAAAATGATTTCTGATAATAAAGGCACTGAGATTCTTTCTATTGCTAACTCAAATGGGCAAGTAAATAAAAACAAGAATAGCAGTAATAGCAGTAATAGCAATAATAGTGATATGGATAATATCGCAAAAGATTTAAATAATATAACAGTAGGAGCGGAAGAAAGCGGAGAAGAATTTGCAAGGAGGCTTTGGCTTACAAAGGGTTCTACGGAAATTAAATCTTCTGATACTCCGACGGGATTTGTGAAAAATGAAAATATTGCGAATTCTAATGTAACTAATCCCAATGTAACTTCCTCTACTCAAAATTCGAATATCCTGACAAATGCTGGAGATATATTAGGAGATAACGGTTCTTTATTAATAATTGGAGAAGATGACAATTTTTCAAAAATAGAACAATCATTGCTTTTACCAAGGTCTGTAGCATCGGAAAATAGTAATCTTACAAATTTATTAACCCAGACTGGACATGCAACACAAGCGCATCCAGCTAGTAGAATGATTGCTGCTGAACTTAAAAAATCAGTTGAAAATGGAATTGATACGGTAACTTTGGAGCTTGACCCGCCTGAGCTTGGGCGCGTTAGGATAAAGCTTCTTTTTGATGACGGTAATGTCAAAGCAAATATGACAGTAGAAAAACCCGATACTTATATAATGTTGCAAAGGGACGCACAAATTTTAGAAAGAGCGTTACAAGTAGCTGGAATAGATACTAGCTCGGGTAGCATTAGTTTTGACCTGATGGAAAATGGTGATTTTGATAATAAAAATGATAACGGGAATGAGTTTGGTTCATCGGGAAATAGAAATAATAATCACGAAGAACTGGAAATAATAGAAACAACAATGAACTGGTATATCGATGATAGGACTGGTTTACAAAGATATGACTTATTAGTCTAGGAGAAAGAAAATGGTATCAGATATTACAACAATTTCATCGGCTGTTAAAGATGCGCAAAAAACTGCTAATACTCAAATAAAGTTGGCAGAAGATTTTGACCAATTTTTGAATCTTTTGACAACGCAATTGCAAAATCAAGACCCCCTATCCCCTATGGAAACCAATGAATTCACAAATCAGATAGTACAATTTAGTGCCGTTGAGCAACAGATAAATATGAATCAGAAGCTTGATTCTTTGGTACAAATGGAGCTTGCTGGCATATCTTCGGTGGCTTTGGGTTATGTCGGACTTGATATTAGCTATGTTAGTGATGATTTTAACTTTGATGGTCAAAAACCTGTAAATATGTCATTTGCTTTAGAAGGTGATTCAGTAGATACAGTTATATCTATAATAGATGAGAATGGAAATTCGGTTTATACAGAAGATGGTCCTACTGGTCCTGGTCCACATGATTTCACATGGGACGGAAGAGATGCTGCTGGTGATTTACTTCCCGAGGGGACGTACACTGTTAATGTTGGTGCTGTTGATAAAGATGGTCAATCAATAAAAACTTCTACAGTAGTTTCAGGAAATGTTGACGGAATAGAAACACAAGACGGTGTTATTTTCCTCTTGGTTGGAAAACGTGCGGTACCGCTTAGCACTGTTATAAATGCAAAATTACCAGATGAAAATACAAGTTTAACCAATAACCAGAATCAAACAGTACAGTAAGGTTTTAAAAAGTTTACAAAAGGAGGCGTAAAATGAGTTTATTTGGATCATTATTTACAGGAGTGTCAGGTTTAGCGGCACAATCGCAGTCAATGGCTATGATTTCCAATAATATTGCTAATGTTAATACAACAGGTTTTAAAAGGTCAGAAGCATCTTTTTTCTCACTTGTTACAACGGAGGGGCGTTCTTCGCGTTATTCTCCTGGTACAGTATCTGTTAACAGGGTACAAAGAGTTGACCAGCAAGGTCCTATCCAGCAGACTTCTTCTGCTACTGATGTGGCTGTTTCAGGTAATGGTTTCTTTGTTGTGAAACAAGATACTAATAACCCAGATGTCGAATTCCATTACACAAGAAGTGGTTCATTTTCGGAAGATGCTCAAGGTTTTTTGAAAAATACTGCTGGTTTCTTTCTTTATGGTTGGCCTTTGGATTCGCAAGGTAATTTACCTGCTGGACAAGGTGATTTATCTTCTTTGGTTCCTGTTGATGTGGCATTTCTTGGTGGTTTGACAAGACCTACTACTAATGCTGAGCTTTCTATTAATCTTAACGCATCTGAAGATGATTATGTTAACGTATCGAATATAGGTGGTGCACAGGTTGGTGCTGTTTCTCTTCCTGTTCAGGATAGTCTTGCTCCTAATTTTACGAGGGGATTAAGGGTGTTCGACTCTCTTGGTTCTGCTCAGGATTTATCAATAGAATATAGAAAAATTACAGGACCTATGGCGCAAGCAGTTTCTGGTGCTGGTATCGTTATGGATAGAAATACTTCACTTACTACTTTAGCTGGAGTAGCTGCTGGAGATACTTTTACTATTGATGTTGGCGCTTATGGTTCTCAAGAATATATTATTGGTGCTGCGGCAGGTGCAGGTCAAGTGCGGATTGATACTCTTGGTGATTTACAAGATGAGCTTAATGATAATTATGGTAGCGGTAATGCTGTTGATGCTACGATAACGAGTTCTGGGCAATTATTGATACAGGCAAGGAATATTGCTGATTCAATTACACTTGATGAAACAAATGGTACGCCATTATGGGGAGTTGATAGTTTATTATTCCCTGGTGCCGATGCTACTACCTATGACCCATTTACTCTTGACCCGTCGCTTCCTGCGTCAGCTACTAACCCTTATGGTACTGGTCAAGGTGATTTTCCTGATTTTGCTAATAATATTACCCCTAATACTCAAGGATGGTGGGAGTTAAAAGTTAAATATCCTGATGGTTCACCAGTTACAAGCGGTCTTTTGAATTTTAATACTGATGGCTCTATTAATGCTGCTCCTGATAGTTCGAATGAAATTGATATTGAGCTTAATAATCTGGATTGGAATAATGGTTCTTCTTTGCAAGATATTAATATAGATATATCCAGATTTAGTCAGTTCTCTGGTGAATTTGATGTTGTTTATTCCGACCAGAATGGGGCTGAATTAGGACTTAGAACTGGTGTCGAAATTGATAGAGATGGCTATGTTATCGCTAGGTTTTCTAATGGAGCTTCGACAAAGCTATATAAGCTTCCGATTGCTACATTTTCTAACGTGAATGGTTTGGCTGAAACTTCTGGTACGGCATATACGGAAACTGAACTTTCTGGACAAGAGAATTTACGTGAAGCTGGTAGAGGCGGCTCAGGTTTCCTTGAAAGCTCTACTATCGAAGGGTCAAATGTTGATATTGCTGATGAATTTGCAAAAATGATTGTTACTCAAAGAGCATTCTCTGCCAATACTAGAGTTATCAACACTGCCGACCAAATGACGGAAGATTTGATAAGATTGAGATAAGTAATATTTAGCGGCAAATTCAAGAATTGAATAACCGCAAATAATAAAAACCCGTAAAGATAACCAGAATGGAAATCTAGGGTTTTTAGGAAATATCCAATAACGGAGAAGCCGAAAAACACGAAGGAGGAAGAAATCCGCTTTCGTGTTTTTACTTTTATGCTATGTTTTAAATATGGTATTTTTTAAAGGATAAACAGTATAATGAATCAAATAGTAAAAAATGAAGATATTAAAGAAAGCTATGATGAGTTACCTTATGATAGCTATTCTTTTCCTATGTCACACCCTGAACATTTATCTATTATAGCTATGTTGATGGGGTATGAATATCCTGATTTTACAAAGGCTAGAGTCTTGGAATTAGGTTGTGCCAGTGGGGGAAATCTCCTCCCTATTGCTATTGATAATCCTGATGCCAATTTTATCGGAGTTGATTTATCCCCTGTTCAAATTGCTGAAGCTAATCAACATAAAAAAGCTCTAAATTTAAATAATATAGAATTTAAAACTTTTGATATAATGGATATAGAAAAAGATTTTGGGGAATTTGATTTTATCATTGCTCATGGTGTTTTTTCATGGGTTCCAGATTTTGTCAGGGATAAGATTTTACAAATTATAAATCAAAATCTTTCAAAAACAGGGCTTGCTTATATTTCTTGGAATGTAATGCCTGGCTGGTCTGCCCAAAAGGCGATAAGAGATATATTATTAGCTCATACAAAAATATATGATAAGGCTGAAGAAAAAATTAAACATGCTAAGCTTTTGATGGATTTCCTTTCAAAAAATATGCTTGATGAGTCCTGCTTAAAAAACTCAATTATCAAAATAAATGATAAATTTAAAAATGACGGAAATGATTCTTATATACTTCATGAATATCTTGAACACAGCAATAATCAGTTTTATTTTATGGAATTTAATAAAATGCTGGAAGATAACAAATTAAAATATGTTGGAGATTCAAGTATTTCATCAATGAATCCCGAAAGATTTAACTTGGAAACATCTAAATTTCTGAAATCTTTAGATTCATTAACGAAAGAGCAATACACAGATTATATAACGGGTAATCCTTTTAGAGGAAGTATTATAACAAAAACTAGTAATAAACAAAAAAAGGTGGATATAGAGCAACTTAAGAAAATACATTATTATACTAAACTTAAATGCGATAAAAATCCTGATAAAGTAAGTATAAAAGATGAAATTTCTTTTAGTGAGTTAGGCTCTTCTTTTAGCATTACATCAAATGATTCCATCACTAACTCATTATTATTAGAGATGTCTAAAACTAGATTTTATGCATATTCGTTCAATCAAATGCTTGATATAATAGAAAAGAATCTTACTGGATATGATAGGGATACACTTTCTAAATCATTATTATCTGCTCTTGTTCGATATATCTTAAATGGCACTTTAAAGCCAACTATTGAAAAATCAAGGCATAGTGTAAAAGTACCTGATAAACCTGAAGCATATATATTAGCAAGATATCAGGCATCACTACCAAATATATATAAGGTAACCACATTCTTACACACAACTACAAAAATTAATG
>JALTZE010000015.1 GCA_027051315.1 Micavibrio sp. | reverse complement strand
ATTTTGGACTTGATGATAATATACTTTCCGCTATTATCCCTAAACTAATTCTATATTAATGGAACTAATTAAATATGCAGTGGCATAGAGTTGAAAAGAAGAGAGCTGAAAAAATCCTTGATGCCACCAGAACAACTGGTGAAGCTGGTCTTTTTTCTGCTAGCAGCTCTGAGGTCAAATGTTCAAATTTGCCATTTTATGATAATTTTGTTCTTTATAGGCTGACTAATTTTATGACTATGCCTATATTTAGTATGGATTTTTTGAGTGATGGTGAGAAATTCTATCATCTTGATGGTTCTGCTGATACTATTATGGATATTAACAAATCTGGAAATCTTAGACTTAATGAAGATAATGTTGTTGATTATTTGAATTTTTATTATTCCAGTGTTAATGATGAAGAAGGCGATATTTACTTAATAGAAAATCCAGATGATTTGCCTTTTATGGATTCTCTGGACAGGTATCAACAAAAAAATATAAAATCCCATCATAAAGATATATATGTTAGTAGAGATGAAAATGGCAAAGATTTTATAGTGGATACGACAATGTTCAATACAGGCGGTCTTATGCAGGCAAGAATCAAGGTATCCGAAGAAGGAACTCCATCAATTGTGAAGCAGCATTTGTTGCTCAGTGATGCTATACATTCGTACGCAATAAAGGAGCACGGCATTTAAAATGAGTGAGAATAATAACAATAATCTTCAAGATAGTTTTGGCAAGGAAAGTCCTGAAAAAACAGGTATGGAGGCTTATGACCATCAAAATGCCGATAAAATTATAGAAAAAACAAAAGATATTCTTGGAAAAAGTAAAACTGGTCATAGATTGTTGACTGTTGCTCGTGAATACGGAATCAAATTTTCAGTTATTAACAATAAAAATATTTCTGCATTTCCAAAAGATACGCATAATATTGTTATTACTGCCCCTGCTGATATGACAGAGCCTAGCCTTGATATGGTGCTTGATATGGGGGTGGCGATTCGTGATGCTGAGCAAGACCTTCTTGGTTTTGGCGTACCTGATGAAAGTGGTAATCCCGTAGAAATAGCAACAGCAATACATGTAAAGGAAATGGATAAGCTTTCAAATTGCTGTGCTATTGCTTATGAACTGATAAATGATGCAGGAATTACGAAAATACTTGACGAAATAAAAAAAATGGGGCATATTGATGTTTATAGGGCATATGTAAATGAAATAAGAGATGCCGATAACGCTTAATAGCGTTGTTGTTGGTCTAGTATTATAATAATGGTAATGAAAAGAGGTGAAAATGACTTATTCAGGACAATTAAGCAAGAGAGCTGAGCAGATAGCTGCTGGAGCTATAGCTTATAGGGCAAGCGGTGCTTCCCCTGATGCAAGAAGAGCCGCTGCTATGCTTGCAAAGCTATCAGGAAGAACTCTTAGCGTTAGTTCAGAACCTAAGCCAGAAAATAGATTATAATATGTTTTACTGGGTGTGTATATTTACGGATTAATTAAGCCGACATTGTTTTGTGCGGCTTTTTTATTTTTTAAGGTTTTGAATCTCTAACTACTCGTCTTCAAAACTTACGGACATGCCACAGCCACATTGCCCTGTTTCATTTGGGTTTTGGATATGGATTCTGCTATTACCTAATTTATCTGTTTTATAATCTATTATTGTACCGAAAAGTTTAAGCACATCTTTTTTTGGTATATATAGTTTAAGGTCTCTTGATAATTCTAATATATCATCATTTTTAGATTCTTCTTTAATAAAATCCATATCATATTCACTACCACCACAGCCCCTACCATCAACTATCCTCAACCTGATACCGATAGCTTTATCATCTAAACTCATACAATTTTTTAAATGATTTACAGCTGATTCAGTAACTTTTATCGCATCTTTTGTTAATTCAAACATGATATTTATCCTATAGATTAGTATTTATGTGAACATATTAAGTTGCAATTTTGCTGTTTCTGCCATAAATGATGGGTCCCAAATAGGGTCCCAGACAAGCTCAACATCAACCTGCCCTACTCCTTTTATCGGAAATATAGCATTTTGAATCATTCCTGGTATTTCTTGTGCTACTGGACAGCCCGGAGAAGTAAGCGACATTTCTATATAGACATCACAAACGCCGTCTTTTTCTTCCAATATATCGATTTTATATATCAAACCAAGCTCATACATATTAACTGGAATTTCAGGGTCATAAACCTCTCTCAAAGCAGCAACTATTTCATGCCATAAGGGATTATTTTTGTCAGCAACGCAATAAGGAGGTTCTGCCAATGCTTCATAATCTTCACCCAAAGCATTTTTGGCCATTTCATCATCAGCAACAGGTTTTATTTTTGATTTATCCATTGTCATGACAGCATATCCTTAGCCTTTTCCAATGATTTTATAAAAATATCTACATCTTCCTTATTGTTATAACAACCAAAAGAAGCTCTTACCGTACCCTCTATACCAAATTTTTCCATCAATGGCATACAGCAATGATGACCTGTTCTGACCGCTACTCCGCATTGGTCAAGTATCATTGCAATGTCAGATATGTGCCCCCAATCAGCACAGAAAGATATTATAGCAGCCTTATTTTCAGATGTACCATAAAATTTTAGACCATCAATATTACTTAAACTATCCATAGCATAATTATATAGTTCTTTTTCATGAGCGGAAATATTACTCATTCCTATTGATTTTAAATAGTCTATTGCTGCCCCCAGACCTATTGCCTCGATTATTGCAGATGTTCCAGCTTCAAATCTTGCAGGTGGTTTTTGAAATGTTGTTTTCTCAAAAGTTACTGTTTCAATCATATCGCCGCCGCCTTGATATGGGGGCATATTTTCAAGAAGACTATATTTACCCCATAAAATTCCTATACCAGTAGGACCATAAAGCTTATGACCACTAAATACGTAAAAATCGCAACCCATATCAGATATGTTGATAACATTGTGGACAACTGCTTGGCTACCATCAATTATAACTTTAATTTCTGGATTAAATTTCTTTGCTATCTTACTGATATTTCTTACATCATTTACTATACCTATTGAATTAGAGATATGCACAATTGATACAAGCTTTGTTTTATCAGATAACAGATTTTTGTAGCTATCCAAGTCAAGTTCACCATTATCTAAGACAGGAATAATTTTTAAGACAATACCTATTTGTTCTCTTAAAATTTGCCATGGGACAATATTTGCGTGATGCTCCATCTGTGTAATTATGATTTCATCACCTTGCGATAGATTATTTCTTACCCATGATTGCGCCACTAGGTTTATAGATTCTGTTGCGTTTCTAGTAAAAATAATTTCTTTTTCATTTACAGCAAAAAAATCTGCTATCTTACTTCTGGCAGCTTCATATTGTTCAGTTATTAGTTGAGAGAAGTTATATAACCCTCTGTGAATATTGGAATAATTATTAACTATCGCTTGATTCATAGAATCAATGACTTTTTGTGGTTTTTGAGCACTTGCCCCCGTATCCAAATAGGTAAATCTTTTACCATTCATAGAATTTTGAAAAATAGGGAAATCTTTTCTTAAATCCATCATTTAACTTCCCCCCATATTTTCTTTTATAACTTTTATTATATTTTCGGGATATAATTCTATAATTTCATTTAAAAATGCTTCAATAAGAATTAGCTTAGCATCATGTTGTGCAATACCACGTGAACGAAGATAGAAAAGCTGCTCTTCATCAAGAAAACCGCACGTTGCGCCATGTGAACATTTAACATCATCATTATATATCTCTAGCTCTGGCTTATTATCCATTTCGGCAAGATTTGATATTATTAAAGCATTTGACATTTGTTTTGCATTTGTTTTACAAGCATCACGCCCGACAAAGGTTTTCCCTTGATATACAGCTCTTGCACTATCATCCAGTACCGACCTTACAAATTGTGATGAATTACAATTTGGTTTATTGTGTTTTACAAGTGCGGTTATATCAGCGTGCTGTTTTCCAGAAATTTTATTAATAGCATTTATATGAACTTCGCTATTTTCACCTTCTATATCTGCTTGTAATTGCGTTTTTGATATAGATGCTCCCATATTTATTGTTACGCTATTATAATTTGCGTTTGATGAAACAAGAATATGTGATGTAGAAAGCGATATTGCTTCCTTATTATCATTTTTTTGTATATTGATATGGGTTAAATGCGCGCCATCTTCTAAGATTATCTGTTTTATATGGTTTTTTATAGTTTTAGATTCTGAAGCATTTTTTTCTATAATAGTAAGGTTAGAATTTCTTCCTACTCTTATGATTGTTCTAATATTCCCAGTTTCTGTTGCTTTTATAGTTATTGGTGTATCTATAATCTTGTTTTTTGGTATATCCAAAAAAATCCCATCAGTAAAATAGGCATTATTCATATCCCATAAGGACATATCATATTGTTTTTCTGGTGAAAAAATTTGCTTTTTTATAATATCAGCAGCATCGGAAATAGGTTTTAGATATTTTTTATCACTAACATCACATTTGCTTGAACAGGTAAGTTCAAATGCGGGTAATTTAGTGTATTTCCATCTTTCCAGCTTTGTTGTAGGCAGTCCATATTTTTCGAAAAGCCTGATACTTTCCGATTGGAAATCTTCGAAAATTTTATTTTTTTTAGGCTGCTTCAAATTCTGCATATCCATTTTCTTCTAATTCTTTTGCTAAATTGGCATCTCCTGATTTTACAATTTTACCATTGCTAAGTACGTGTACGTAATCAGGTATAATATAATCAAGGAGGCGCTGATAATGGGTAATTACTAAAAATGACCTTTCAGGCGACCTTAAAGAATTCACACCATTTGCGACTATTTTCAAGGCATCAATATCAAGACCTGAATCTGTTTCATCTAAAACTGCGAATTTTGGCTCAAGCATTGCCATTTGTAGTATTTCGTTTCTTTTTTTCTCCCCACCTGAGCAATCAACATTTAATGGTCGTTTTAGCATTTCTTCCTTAACGCCAAGTTTTTTAACTTTTTCTTTCATTAATTTTAAGAAAGAAAGAGCGTCTAGCTCCTCTTCTTTGCGCATTTTTCTTATTGAATTTACTGCAGCTTTAAGAAAGTTTGTCATATGCACTCCTGCTATTTCTACAGGATATTGGAAAGCTAAGAAAAGTCCTGCCGCTGCCCTTTCTTCGGGTAACATATCAAGCATAGATATACCATCAAATAATATATCGCCTTTGGTTATGTTATAACCTTCTCTACCTGATATTATATATGATAGGGTTGATTTACCTGCCCCGTTTGGTCCCATTATTGCGTGGACCTCTCCACTATTTATAGTTAGGTTTACTCCTTTTAATATTTTTTTTCCCTCTACTTCTGCATGAAGGTTTTTAATTTCAATCATCCTACGCTTCCTTCTAGGCTAACTTTGACCAAACTTTGTGCTTCTACTGCAAATTCCATGGGTAGATGCTGCATTACATCACGGCAAAAACCATTTACTATTAGCGCTACTGCTTCTTCTTCGTTTATTCCCCTTTGACGACAATAAAAAAGATTATCTTCTGATATTTTTGATGTTGTTGCCTCATGCTCTATTTGTGCGGTATTGTTACGATTCTCGATATAGGGGATTGTATGTGCCCCGCATTGTTTTCCAATTAACAAACTATCGCATTGGGTATAATTTCTGGCTTTTTTTGCACCTGGAAGAATTTTTACCAACCCCCTATATGTTTGGTTTGATTTTCCTGCGCTTATTCCTTTTGATATTATACGAGATTTTGTATTTTCCCCTATATGTATCATTTTTGTGCCTGTATCTGCTTGTTGCATATTATTTGTGATTGCAACTGAATAAAATTCCCCTGATGAATTATCTCCCTTTAAGATACAAGATGGATATTTCCAAGTTATGGCGGAGCCTGTTTCTATCTGTGTCCAGCTAATTTTGGAATTTCGACCTTCGCATATTCCACGCTTTGTTACAAAATTATATATTCCGCCCTTACCTGTTTCATCTCCTGGATACCAATTTTGCACTGTCGAGTATTTTATTTCAGCATCATCATGAGCTATTAGCTCTACCACTGCGGCATGGAGCTGTCTTTCATCCCTCATCGGAGCAGTACACCCCTCCAAATATGACACGTACGCGCCTTTATCTGCTATGATTAATGTTCTTTCAAATTGCCCAGTATTTAGCTCATTAATTCTGAAATATGTAGAAAGCTCCATAGGGCATTTTGTGTTTTCTGGCACGTACACAAAGCTGCCATCTGTGAATATTGCAGCATTAAGGCAAGCATGTTTATTGTCATGATAAGGAACAACGGAGCCCATATATTTTTTAATCAATTCTGGATATTCTTGTATGGCCTCAGAAATTGAACAAAAGATAACGCCTGCTTTTTTTAATGTATCTTTGTATGTTGTTGCAACTGAAACAGAATCAAAAACTGCATCTACTGCAACTCCTGCCAAGATTTCGCGTTCTCTAAGAGGAATACCAAGTTTTTCATATGTTTCCAAAAGTTTGGGGTCAACCTCATCTAAACTTTTAGGAGGGTTTTCCATTTTGGGAGCAGAATAATAATATGCATCTTGATAATCTATCTTTGGAAAGTCAACATTTGCCCATTCTGGCTCTGGCATTTTTTCCCAACATTTAAATGCTTTTAATCTTGCTTCCAACATCCATTCAGGTTCATTTTTCTTTTTAGAAATAAAGCGAACAATATCTTCGTTAAGACCTTTTGGAGCCTTATCCGATTCTATATCAGTAACAAAGCCAGCATCATATTTGCCAAGCTTTTCAATCTGTTCAATTGTTTCTTTTTTAACAGCCATTATTTAAACCTTTTTATATGGCACTAAAATGCACTTTTTTTGATATTTATCAAGAATATAATAGAAATTCTCCCAGTTTTATCTTTTTTTAGGGTAAGAATCGAATAAAATGTTTAAGAATCTTAAGGGGATATCCTTTTTTATGAATAATAAATTTACTACTAATAGACATGTTTTCCTATGGATTATATTGGCTTTTTTTCCTGCTGCTTTAACTTCAGGAATTACAGAATATATTAGCGATAATATTGCTTTCTTTTTGCCCATATTATGGATATGGGGCATTACTATATC
>JALTZE010000014.1 GCA_027051315.1 Micavibrio sp. | reverse complement strand
AACAAAAAGCGAAAATAATAATATTTTTCTGTTAAATGTGGAAAATACAGTTATAAAAACTAATTTTCTCTAACTTTAATTATTCCCTTTTGAGATGTAATTTCTTTCCTAGAGTCCATATTAAGAGCATATTTTTTAGCAAGCTCAATTTTTGTGTAATAATTATCAACACGACAACAAAGATGAATTTTTACCTTATTATCCCCATTATTACAATTCATAAGGACATTTTTTAAATTTTCGATACCCTCTTCCGAACCAACCTCTATCTCAACAACATTAATTTGATTTTCCAAACTTTCATCAAGATTAATAGCATCATGAATGGTGAATCTTATTTGTTCTTCTTTTTGCTCAGCATCAACACTTAAAAGAAGTGATTTACCAGCCTCTAAAATATTACGGCATCTAAACAACCCATCTGAAAACATCATTCCTTCAAAAACACCACTAGGGTCAGAAAGCTGTAAAAAAGCATATTTATTACCTGATTTAGGAGAAACTTTTTCCTGTTTTTTTAATAAAACAGCGGCCATTTGAACCCGAGTTGAACTCCTATCTTTTAAAATTTCTTCTATATCGGAAAAAAATTTGATATTCAAACGTGAAAGCTGTGCCCTTTTATTATCCAAAGGATGGGCTGATAAATAAAAACCAACCGCATCAAACTCCATTTTAAGTTTTTCAAGGTGCCCCCACTCCCTAACATCAGGAAGCTCAGGCATTCCAAGCCCTACACTAGCATCATCTGCACCAAAAAGTGATACCTGACCTGAATTCTTTTCATCATTCAGAGAATTTGCATATTTAAGAAGCATATCAGCAGCAGAATGAACCTTTGCCCTAACCGGCTCAAGACACTCAAATGCGCCTGAAGCCGCCAACATTTCTATCTGTTTACGGTTCAGTGACTTTGGGTCAATACGGCTAACAAAATTATCTAATGATTTAAATTCTCCACTATTATCTCTTTCATTAACCAAACTAACCATTGCGTGCTCTCCCACTCCTTTCAAAGCAGCAAGAGCATATCTAATATTTTTTCCTTCAACCTTAAAAACTGGAAGTGACCTATTAACATCTGGGGGTAAAAGTTTGATTCCCATTTTGTCAACTTCTTGCTTGAATATAGCAAGCTTATCTGTATTACCTAAATCCCACGTCATCGTTGCTGTCATAAATTCAACAGGATAATTTGCCTTAAGCCAAGCTGTCCAATATGCAATAAGAGCATAAGCAGCAGCATGGGATTTATTAAAACCATATCCAGCAAATTTATTTATTTGTTCAAAAATATCTTCTGCTTGTTTTTCATCAACTTGATTATGCTTTTTTGCACCCTCAACAAACATTTTTCTTTGTTTGTCCATTTCTGATTTTATTTTCTTACCCATAGCACGGCGTAATAAATCCGCTCCCCCAAGGCTATAACCAGAAAGAAGCTGCGCAGCTTGCATTACTTGCTCTTGGTAAATCATTATACCAAATGTTTCTTCCAAAATAGGCTTTAATACTGGGTGCATATAATCTGGTTTTTCCTTACCATCCTTACAATCAATATATTTTGGAATATTATCCATAGGACCAGGACGATAAAGCGAAACAAGCGCAATAATATCCTCAAATCTATTAGGGCGCATTTTACGCAAGACATCTTTCATACCAGCACTTTCCAGCTGAAATACACCTGTTGTTTTACCCTCTGACATCATTTTATAAGTATTTTCATCATTCAAAGGAACAGATAAAATATCTATATCTACATCATGCACTTGCTTAATCAATTTGACTGCTTCTTGAACCACAGTCATGGTTTTAAGCCCCAAAAAATCAAATTTAACTAACGAGGCTTGCTCCACATATTTCATATTATACTGGGTCACTGGCATATCAGAACGCGGGTCACGATAAAGTGGTATAATCTCATCTAAAGGTCTATCACCAATAACAACCCCCGCAGCATGAGTAGAGGCATGCCTATAAAGACCTTCTAATTGCAAAGCTATATTGATTAAATTTTCAGTAGTTTCTTCCCTTTTTATTTCATTGCGCAAATCTGGGTCTTGGTCCAATGCCTCTTCCAAAGTTATTGGATTAGCGGGATTAGATGGTATCATCTTGGCAATTTTGTCAACCTGTCCATAAGGCATCTGTAACACACGCCCCACATCACGAACCACAGCACGAGCTTGCAACTTACCAAAAGTAATAATCTGCGCCACTCTATCATAACCATATTTATCCTGAGTATATTTAATAACTTCTTCACGACGCGCCTGACAAAAATCAACATCAAAATCGGGCATGGACACACGCTCAGGGTTCAAGAACCTCTCAAAAAGCAAATTAAATTCAAGCGGGTCAAGGTCTGTAATTTTCAAAGACCACGCAACAACTGAACCAGCACCAGAACCACGGCCAGGACCAACCGGAATATCATTCTCCTTTGCCCATTTAATAAAATCAGAAACTATAAGAAAATATCCAGGGAATCCCATATTTTCTATTATCTCAAGTTCAAATTCTAAACGGTCAAAATATTTTTTATCAATTTCTTGCTTTTTTTCTTCTGTTTCATCACCCGTTAAAACAAAATTATCAATGCGCCATCTAAGCCCCTCTTTAGCCTGATAACGCAACTCTTCTGCCTCTCCACGCCCCCCTTCCGTATCAAAAGGTGGCAATACAGGAGCAACCTCCTTCAAAACGAAACTGCATCTTTTTGCTATTTGAACCGTATTTTTAATTGCTTCTGGTAAGTCAGCAAAAAGCTCTTTCATCTCCTCTGCTGACTTAAAATAATGCTCTGGTGTAACTTTGCGCCTATCTTCTTCACTTATATAACGCCCATCTGCTATACATAAAAGTGCATCATGCGCCCTATACATGGATCTGCTGGGAAAATAACAATCATTTGTTGCAACCAAAGGAACATCAAATTCATAAGCCATATCAATTACATCAGCTTCATTTTCTTCCTCTTCTACCCAGCCATGTCTTTGTATTTCAATATAAATCCTATCTCCAAAACATTTTTTCAAAAATTTTAAACGTTTTTCTGCCTCAACTTTTTGATTTTCAGAAACAGCTCTATAAATCACTCCGTTTCTGCCACCTGTAAGACAAATCAAACCCTCCGAATATAATTCAAGGTCAGCCCAATCCATATGAGGGGATTCTGCATCATCAGTCTCCATATATGACTTACTGATAATTTTACATAGATTCCTATATCCTTTTTCTGTCTGAACTAAAAAAACTATTTCATCTTTTTCTTCACCTATTTTAATTTGCGTCCCTAATATCGGCTGCACCCCCTCTTTTGCAGCCTCTAGTGAAAATTCCATAGCACCGAATAAATTTCCAGTATCAGTAACAGCAACCGCAGGCATATTCATCATC
Organism: Micavibrio sp.; assembly: GCA_027051315.1. Taxonomy (GTDB): domain Bacteria; phylum Pseudomonadota; class Alphaproteobacteria; order Micavibrionales; family Micavibrionaceae; genus JALTZE01. The sequence goes on along the minus strand of JALTZE010000014.1, from coordinate 3,778 downwards.
TTGCATCTTTTAATAAGGTCTTTAACCTTAATTGCTCCTTCCGCCAAAGAATAGGCCGAATGTAAATGAAGATGTATAAATTCTGCACTACTCATATCTTAATACACCGACACTTTTCCGTTTCTAAGTTCTAAAATTCTATCCATCTGGTCTGCCAAATCAAGATTATGTGTCGCAATCAACGCACAGGCTCCCTCGTTTTTGACCAAAGATAAAAGCATATCAAAAACTTCTGCCGAAGTATCTGGGTCAAGATTTCCTGTTGGTTCATCAGCCAATATCAATTTTGGTTCATTTGCCAATGCTCTGGCAATAGCAACCCTTTGTTGTTCACCACCCGAAAGTCTTGCTGGTCTATGTTTTAACCTATGTCCTAAATTCAAAGACTCAAGAAGATAAACTGCACGTTCTTTTGCTTCTTTTCGACTTTTCCCTGCTATCATTTGCGGTAATATCACATTTTCCATTGCCGAAAATTCTGGTAGAAGATAATGAAATTGATATATAAAACCTATGAAATGACGCCTTAATATTGTTCTTTTATAATCAGAAAAACCTGTAACATCCCGCCCCTCTATCAACACAGTTCCAAAAGATGGTTTATCAAGAAGACCCGCTATATGAAGCAAAGTAGATTTACCTGCACCACTTTGACCAACCAACGCGACTATTTCACCTACTTCAACCACAAGTGATAAATCATTAAAAATAGAAAGAGTTTCACCACCTTGAGAAAAAACTTTTTCCAAATTAGCAAGTTCAAGAAGCGGTTCATTACTCATAACGCAACGCCTCCACTGGGTCTAATCTAGATGCCCTCCACGCAGGATATAAAGTCGCAAGAAAAGATAATGCAAAGGCTATCACCAATGTCAGTAAAACTTCATTCCAATCAATTATAGCAGGAAGCTTAGAAAGAAAATAAATTTCATCAGAAAATAGCTCAGCACCTGTCAATCCTTCTAACCAATTCTTAATATAATCAATATTAAGAGCAAAAGATATTCCCAAAACCGCACCTGCTGCAGTTCCAACAAATCCTATACTTGCCCCCGTAAGGATAAAAATCTTTAACATTGATAATTTTGAAGCCCCCATAGTCCGCATAATTGCGATATCACTACCCTTATCTTTGACCAACATAAACATTGATGAAACAATATTTAGCGAAGCAACTAAAACAATCAACGTTAATATAAGAAACATAACATTTCTTTCGGTTTTTAAAGCATTAAAATAGCTTTTATTTGCTTCTCTCCAATCATATATATTAAAAGTTACATCAGTAATAAATCTTATATCTTCCTTAATATCATCCATATCATCAGGCTTTTTGGTTACCACCTCTAACATATTGACTTTATTCCCAGTTTGAAAAAACTTTTGTGCGAATTTTAAAGGCATAAAGATAAAAGAGCTATTATATTCACTCATACCCACATCAAATATAGTGCTAATTACAAACTGCCTAGCTCTAGGTGATGTTCCAAAAGGAGTTGAACGCCCTTTTGGGGTCATTATAGTTATTTTATCACCCACCCGAACATTCAGCTTTTCAGCCATTTTAATACCGATTGCAATATTATCATCTTTAAAATTATCAATATCTCCAGATATTATACTATTGGAAATAATCGGCTTAGATTTAAAATCTTTTGGTGTAAATCCCCTAACCACAGCACCAATAGATACGCCATTTCCAGTTACAAGAACTTGCCCCTCTATCATCGGAGCAACAAAAACAACACCATCTATCTTACTTATATTTTTTGATATTTTTCCATAATCATTTACCCCCCCTTCAATAGAATAAACATTAAGGTGACCATTAAGCCCCAATATTCTGGTTATCAGCTCTTCCCTAAAGCCATTCATAACAGACATAACTATAATCAAAGCAGCAACACCAATCATTATCCCTATAAATGAAATAGTCGCAATAACAGAAACAAAACCTTCCTGCTTTCTTGCTCGCAAATAACGAAAAGCCACCATTCTTTCAAACGGGGAAAACATAAAAAACCTCTTTCTCACAGAATTATTCCTAGGAACTTTATTTCATCAACTGCAATATGTCCACCCTCACACTTGCACCTATCCCCGCACTTTTTATAAAAGCTAAGCTCTCATAACATGCACCGTTACTATCGGTTTAAATCCAAAAACATCAGTAAGAAATCTTCTTACAATTATCCTTATTTCCTCTGACAAAAAATCATCGCATAATTTTTCATCAATAGTAAAATCCATAAAAAGACTTTCAATTTTTTCAATCATATCATTGCTAAATTCTTCTATGTCATCAAAATCATTATCAAATAATCCAATCGAAGATATTTTAGGATGTCCAATAATATCACCATTTTCACTTACTAAAACAGATACATGCGCAACACCAGAATATTGTAATTTTCTACGTTGACTGATTGACCTATGGTCTGCTTCTATAATGCGTCTTGGTTCAACTGCTAAAACTCCCGTTTCCACATGGTCTATAATTTTAGTTTCTTTGGCACTAATACGCACCACTGAACCGTTGCATGGAACAATAACATTATCTATCCCACATTTTGTTGCGAGTTCACCCTGAGCCTCCAGCATCATTCTTTCACCATGAACAGCAACAACCGCATCCGGCTTTACAAGCTCATACATCTCCTTAATCTCATCACGATAAGGGTGACCAGAAACATGTATTACATAACTACAATTTTTAGGGGTTATAATATTTGCCCCTGCTGCTGAAATATTATTTTGAACTTCTATAATATCTTTTTCATTTCCAGGAATTAACCTTGATGAATAAACAACATTATCCCCTTTATTAATTTTTAGATTCTTATAATCACCTCTAGCAATTCTTGACAAAGCCGCCCTTGCCTCACCTTGTGAACCAGTAACAATATAAATCATTTTATCATCAGGAATATCAATTGCTTCTTCTTCTGAAACAAAAGGTTTAATATCTTTTAAATAACCACTTTCAAAAGCACACCCAGACATCCTATGCAAAGAACGTCCAATCAAACAGACAGATTTACCAAGCTCCTCTGCAATTTTACAAACCGAATATATCCTACTAATATTAGAAGCAAAAAGAGTTATTATTATCTTACCTTCAAGTTCATAAAACAAATTTTTCAGCCCATCTCTTGCGATAGATTCTGAACCAGAACGCCCCTCAACTGTTGCATTCGTTGAATCACCAATATAGGCAACAACTCCATCATCAACTATTCCAGCAATTCTTTTCTTATCAGTATATTCACCCAAAACAGGCTCATTATCAAAATTCCAATCACTACTATGATATATTTTACCAATAGAAGTTTCTAAAACCACAGAAACAGCATTTGGTATTGAATGCGCCACAGGAATAAAATGAACCTTAAATGAACCAATATCTATAGTTTCATCAGGTGCAACTATTATAATATCAGGATTACAAGAAGGTGAAATATCCTCAAACTTTTTCTTTAAAAAATTAGCAGTAAATTCGGTACAATATATAGGGGCTCCTAAATATTTCCAAAGATAAGGCAATGCTCCTATATGGTCTTCATGCGCATGGGTGATTATTATTCCCGCCAATCCTTCCTTTCTTTTTTCTAGAAATTCAGGATTAGGAATAAGCAAATCAACCATCGGATAACGGTGGTCGGGAAACCATACACCACAATCTATTGCCAGCCAATTTCTATCATAACCATAAATATTAAAATTTATTCCAAACTGTTCACTTCCTCCTAAAGGAATAAAGTAAACATTATCTTTATCC
>JALTZE010000013.1 GCA_027051315.1 Micavibrio sp. | reverse complement strand
AATATGAAATGATATTAGCAAATAATGACAGTAAAAAAACTAAAAGAAAAAGCTGCAATATAATGGATAGATTTGACCGTAAGATGTTGCTTGCCTTTGAAAAAGATAACGGCAATATAAGATATGGGTTTGATATAGATGGTATATCTTATAAAAGTACAAAAATAAAGAATGTTATGTTTACGTATAGAAAAAAACTTAATCCATCAAAAACAAAGAAAACATCATGTAAATTTAATTCAGGGCTTCAAGGACTGATAGGCTCTGCATATAATGAAATCTTTTTAAGAAAAGATGATACTGTATGGAATGATATAAAAGATATAAAAAAAGAAATTCAACAAAATATCAATCTTCTTATGCAATAGGGATAAAGTTATTAGCTAATATCCCTATCTATCTTATAGATATAAAGGAGCTATTTATTTATACCATGTACATTCCGCCATTTACATGAATTGTATGACCTGTTACATATCCTGCTTCACTTGATGCTAGATAAGCAACGGCAGATGCTATTTCATTTGGCTCACCCATTCTAGCCATTGGTATATTGGCATTAATTTTAGCTTTTTGCTCATCATTTAAAGCATCGGTCATAGCTGTCCTGATAAAACCAGGTGCTATACAATTTACTGTTATCCCACGTGAGGCAACTTCCTGCCCCATTGCTTTTGACCAGCCTATCATTCCCGCTTTTGATGCACAATAATTACACTGTCCAGGATTTCCTGATACTCCCACTACTGAAGTTATGTTGATGATACGTCCAAATCGACGTTTCATCATTCCCCTTTGTACGGCTTTTGCCAATTTGAAAGGAGCAGTAAGGTTAACATCTATAACTTCGTTCCATTCTTCATCTTTCATTCTCATAGATAGATTATCTCTGGTCAGACCTGCATTATTTACCAATATATCAATCTGCCCCATTGCGTTATTTGCTGATTTTACAAGATTATCTATCCCTTCTGATGTAGAAAGGTCAGCAACAAGAACATGAGCTCTTTCACCAAGCTCAGATGCTAGTGTTTTTAATTTATCTTCGTTTCTTCCTGATATTCCAACAATTGCGCCTTGTGAGTGGAGCGCTTTTGCTATTTCACCACCTATCCCACCAGTAGCACCTGTTACCAAAGCTGTTTTTCCTGTAAGATTAAACATATTTTTTCCTTAAATTATATTATCAATTATTGTTATGAGCGATTTATACCGTGATTATCCATTTTTTTCAAATGATGTTTATTTCTTATAGATGAGCTATTTAAACAAACTATTTTGAGAATTATAATCTGGAAGCTAAATCTTCTATTTGTGCTGGATTTTCAACAGATATACAATTTATCCCTCTATCTATTCTTCTAACTAAACCTGACAAAACTTTTCCTGCTCCGATTTCAACTATATCTGTTATATCATTATTTTTCATCCATATAACAGATTCACGCCATTTAACCATTTCTGTTATCTGTTCAATTAGAAGATTTCTTATTTTATCAGGGTCTGTTTCTGCTTTTGCCGTTACATTAGCAACAACAGGAATTATAGGAGATTTTATATCTGCTTTGGCGAGTGCTTCTCCCATTTTTTCAGCCGCAGGGGACATAAGAGTGCAATGAAATGGTGCAGATACGGGAAGTTGCACAGCCTTTCTTGCTCCTTTTTCAGTTGCCAAAGATATAGCAGCTTGCACAGCACCAACATGACCACTTACCACTATCTGCCCTTGACAATTATCATTGGCTGCTTCACATATTTCATTATCACCTGCTTGCTCTGATGCTTTCACAGCAATTGCTTGCACATCTTCAAAATCAAGACCTAATATAGCAGCCATAGCTCCTTGTCCTACGGGAACAGCTTCTTGCATGGCTTGCCCCCTTAATTTAAGAAGTTTTGCTGTATCTGGAAGCTCTAATGCTTTTGCTGCTGTTAGGGCTGAATATTCACCCAAAGAATGACCTGCCACGTATTTTGCTGTTTCTTCTAATTTTATATCGAATCTTTTTTCAAGAACTCTCATTACTGCAACTGATACAGCCATCAAAGCTGGTTGTGTGTTTTCTGTCATATTTAATTGCTCATCAAGGCCATTTACCATCAAATCGTATAATTTCTGATTTAAGGCATTATCAACTTCTTCAAATACTTCTTTTGCCTCGGTAAAATTTTCTGCTAATTCCTTACCCATACCTATATATTGAGAACCTTGTCCGGGAAAGATAAATGCACGTGCCATTTTTATTGCTCCTGATTAGTATGTTTGGCTATTTTCCTATTCTGATATTGCCCTTTTGTCAAGCATATGAAGAAAAACCTTGCTAATTTTATAAAAATGGATATATTGCATTCACTTTCGAAACCTCGCTGGCAACGAATGGATTGTCAGCTTCGGAAAATAGGGAGTTTGAATGGTTCAAATTTCCTGATTAACTGAAACCATGAGGAGACATAAATGGCATTTTATGAAACCGTATTCATGTCAAGACAAGAGCTTAGCTCAAAGCAAGTTGAGCAATTGACAGAAGAAATGAGTGCTTTTATCACTAATGCAGGTGGTAAAATACACAAAGTAGAGCAATGGGGACTTATGAACCTTGCTTATCGTATAAACAAAAGTCGTAAAGCAAATTATACTCTAATCGAAATGGACGCTTCCGCAGAAGCACTTCACGAGATGGAACGTAATATGCGTCTTAACGAAGATATTATACGTTATATGACAATAAAACTAGAAGAATTATCTGATGCTCCTTCTGTTATTATGAACAAAGGTAGCAAAGCAGAAAGTAAGGAGGTAGCATAATGAGTACTACAGATGCGCCGACAGTACGTCGTCCCTTTTTCCGTCGCAAAAAAACTTGTCCTTTTACAGGGCCAGAAGCACCGGCAATAGATTGGAAAGATACAAAAACTCTTAGCCGTTATATTTCAGAACGTGGTAAGATAATCCCTTCACGTATTACAGCAGTATCACAGAAGAAACAAAGAGAGCTTGCACGCGCAATAAAACGTGCCCGTTATATGGCTTTGCTTCCATATCTTCGCCAAGATACTGATGCAACAAGAACCTCAAGATAAGGAGCGAATAGACAATGGCAACAGAAGTAATTTTGCTCGAAAAAGTTGAAAAGCTTGGTTCTATTGGAGATGTAGTGAAAGTTAAGCCTGGTTATGCGCGTAACTTTCTTCTTCCACAGAACAAAGCCTTGAGAGCAACAGCAGATAATATTGCTTATTTTGAGACAATGCGTAAGCAGCTTGAAAAAGCAAATGAAGAGAAAAAAGCAAAAGCACAAAAACAAGCGAAAAAAGTTGATGGAGCAAAAGTTATACTTATTCGTCAAGCATCAGAAGCAGGTCATCTTTATGGTTCTGTAACTTCGCGTGATATTGCTGATGCTGTTATCGAAAAAACAAAAGAAGAAGTGGCGCGCAATCAGATAGTAATGAATAATAATTTCAAAACTATTGGTCTATTTCCTGTTGAAATAATGCTACACCCTGAAGTGAAAGCAGTTGTTACAATTAATATTGCAAGGTCTGAAGAAGAAGCAGAAACACAGGAAAAAACTGGCGTTATTGCTGTGGATTCTGAAGAAAAAGCAGAAATAAAAGCAGAGGAAAAGTCTGAAGAAAAATCAACAGACGAAGCTGCGTAAGTAAATTTTTATACAAAATCAAGAAAGCCCGCCACTAAAGCGGGCTTTTTTTTGTTTTATACACATAGTTTGATTCTTATACTAAATAGCCTTCAATAGGCTATTTACGTTCAAACGCCACGTTGCTTTCGTTGCATTGGCAACGACTTGCGGTCGCAAGCTTCCAATTGTAATTCATGAATGAATACCAATTGATATTAAATTTCCAGATTTTTAATAAACAAATAAAAATATTCTCTTTTTGTTCTTTTATTATTGACATCAGAACATAACATGTACATTATTGTGTGTATGGAATCTGTTTTAGAGGGTTATAGCTATTTACAGCTTATAATTTATATGCAAAATGAAGATTCTTATAAATTAATAACACCTAGATAGGGGTAATAATATGGATAAACAAAAGGCACTTGATGCAGCACTTTCCCAGATTGAGAGATCTTTTGGTAAAGGTTCTATAATGAAAATGGGTTCGGATAATAACCCAATGGAGGTGGAAGCTATATCTACTGGCTCACTAGGTCTTGATATAGCTTTGGGGATTGGTGGTGTGCCTAGAGGAAGAATAGTAGAAATATATGGCCCTGAAAGCTCTGGTAAGACAACGCTTGCTCTCCACATTATGGCAGAGGCTCAAAAAGCAGGGGGAACATGTGCAATAGTTGATGCAGAACATGCTCTTGACCCTGCATATGCAAAAAAACTTGGAGTAAATGTTGAAGAGCTGCTTATTTCTCAACCAGATGCAGGTGAGCAGGCATTAGAAATCGCAGATACTTTGGTAAGGTCTGGTGCTTTAGATGTTTTGGTTGTGGATTCTGTTGCTGCACTTGTCCCAAGAGCTGAGCTTGAAGGTGAAATGGGGGATTCTCATGTTGGATTACAAGCAAGGCTTATGTCGCAAGCCTTAAGAAAGCTTACTGGTTCAATATCAAGGTCAAGAACAGTTGTTATATTTATTAACCAAATAAGAATGAAAATAGGTGTTATGTTTGGCTCTCCAGAAACAACAACTGGCGGGAATGCTCTTAAATTTTATTCTTCTGTACGTTTGGATATACGTCGTATAGGGTCAATAAAAGACAAAGAAAATGTAGTAGGTAACCAAACACGCATCAAAGTAGTTAAAAATAAGATGGCACCGCCATTCCGTCAGGTAGAATTCGACATTATGTATGGTGAAGGGATTTCTAAAACTGGTGAAATATTAGATTTGGGTGTGGCAGCGGGTATAGTTGATAAGGCTGGGTCGTGGTTTTCATATGAAGACCAAAGAATTGGTCAGGGGAGAGAAAATGCAAAAACATTCTTAATAGAAAACCCCGGAATATCTAATGAAATTGAAAGTAAAATAAGAGAAAATGCTGGATTAGTATCTGATGGAATGTTAGCAGGTACTGAAAATATTTCAGAAACAGAAATAAAAAAGGCCAGTTGATTTAGTGTTAAGATATATTAGTTATCTACAATACTGAGCTCTCAACCAATAGATAGATTTACATAGTCTAATTTATAACTTGAAAATTTATTGATATATTGTTACACACCCTTCAAATCATTAAATATTAAAGGGTGTGTATTTTGTTAAGTATTATAAGAAGTTATTCATTAACCAATAATCCAAAAGCTGACATTCTATCTGGTCTTACGGTGGCTCTGGCTTTGGTTCCTGAAGCTATTGCGTTTGCATTTGTTGCGGGGGTTGAACCGCTTGTTGGACTTTATACCGCCTTTATAGTTGGACTTATAACTTCTGTAATTGGTGGGCGTCCAGGAATGATATCAGGAGCAACAGGAGCTTTGGCAGTTGTAATAGTATCTTTAGTTACACAACATGGGATAGAATATCTTTTTGCTACTGTTGTTTTAATGGGAATATTACAAGCTCTGGCAGGAATATTTCATCTGGGAAAATTTATAAGATTGGTTCCATATCCTGTTATGTTGGGATTTGTTAATGGTTTGGCTATTGTAATATTTTTAGCACAATTAAATCAGTTCAAAATAGATGATGAATGGATAGAAGGTACGGAATTATTATTAATATGCGGGCTTATAGCTCTTACTATGCTTATCATATGGCTTTTTCCAAAAATCACAAAGTCAGTTCCATCTACTCTTGTTGCAATAATTGTAGTAAGCGTAATTGTTATTGGATTTAATATAGATACTAGAACAGTTGGTGATATGGCTTCTATTGCTGGTGGACTTCCTGAATTTTCTATTCCTAGTGTTCCTTTTAATCTTGAAACAATTACTATTATATTACCTTATGCATTTATACTTGCAGCAATTGGTCTTATCGAGTCTTTGCTTACACTTACTCTTATAGATGAGATTACAGAAACAAGGGGACGTACATCACAAGAATGTATAGGACAAGGTACAGCAAACATAGTTACAGGTTTCTTTGGAGGTATGGGGGGCTGTGCAATGATAGGTCAATCGATGATAAATATAAATTCTGGAGGTTGGGGAAGGCTTTCAGGTATATCAGCAGCTTTATTTCTTTTATGTTTTATATTATTTACTCCATCACTTATAGAACTTATCCCATTAGCAGCTCTTACAGGAGTGATGTTTATGGTGGTAATAGGGACATTTGCTTGGGCATCTCTTAGGATTTTGAAGAAAATTCCGAAGGAAGATGCTTTTGTTCTAATTACAGTTACAATGGTTACTGTTATTACTGACCTTGCGATTGCTGTGATTGTAGGGGTTATAATTTCGGCACTAGTATATGCATGGAAATCAGCAAATCAAATATGGGCAGAACAAGGAATAGACCAAAAAGGAAATAAGGTTTATGTACTTCACGGTTCTTTATTTTTTGGTTCTGTAAGTAAATTCAAAGAAATATTTAATCTAAAAAATGACCCTGATGAAGTTATTATAGATTTTAAATATTCGCGAGTATGGGACCATTCGGCTTTGGAAGCTATCGATACACTTGCTTCAAAATATCAAGAGGAAGGAAAAAAACTTCACCTTGTTCATCTTAGCCCCGATTGTAAATTATTACTTAAAAAAGCTGCTGACCTTGTTGAAATTGATGTTATTGAGGACCCGCATTACAGGGTAATCGTAGATTATAGTAAAGAAGCCAAATAAAATAAATTATGGGGCGATGCCAACATTTTTAAAGTTAAGTATCAGCCCCATATTGCTTATATCATCAAATTATTGAGTAACATTAGCGATTGTACCTTTTACTGTCCATTTTCCGTCAATAATGCTTATTGACTTAATGGTACCTAGACCTGGTACTTTCATTCCCTTTTCAACAACAATAATATCATTCTGACCTAATTTTGATATCCATGCTCTACCTGGTTTTGCTGATTTAAGCACCCATTTAATAGGAGCAGTATTTATCGCTGGCTGTTGATTTTTAGCTTTTGGTCTTTTGATATTATGATTTGCTTTGTTAGTTGATTGTGCTGAAGCTTTACTTTCTAATTTTTTTAGTAAATCTTTTTGAATATTTTTAGCTTCAGAAAGAAGTTTTGCATTCATGCTTGCTTCTTTTTCCATTACTTCCATTTTTCTTTCCATATTTGATATGGTATTTTCAAGATTCTTAAT
>JALTZE010000012.1 GCA_027051315.1 Micavibrio sp. | reverse complement strand
GTCTGAAATCTGGGCAATTATCAATGCCCTGAATGAAATTAAGACTTTTGTTGCATACAAATTTAGAATTTTTACCCACTGATTTTTGTGTTTCCAAATTTTAGATTATATGAAGTTGGAACATCCCTTAATTGGGATTGCAATAAGAAAGTGTCTTCTTATCCATTGCCAAAAAGAATATTTTGTTTCCTTGGGTACTTTTTCGTGTTGGTATCAAAGGCAATGAAAAGGCAGATTTAGCTGCCAAGTCTGCTTTGTATATTCCCCACATCAGGTTGGGTATCTTTTAAGCACAATATTGAACAATAAGCCTATTTGACTTGGCAAGTTGATTATAAGCATTTGCGAACAATCTTCATTCTCTCAGACAAAACCTGGGAGAGAGGTAGTCATAGTCCTCCAAAATGTAAAAGAAGAAGATAAATCTTCTGTTAAGGAAGAAAAATAAAAATATTTATCTGAAAGATTTATTGTGCTTGATTTTGGTTGGAGCGAACTGGTTTTGATTTTGGCGATAGCAGTTTTTGTTATCGGTCCTGATGAGATTCCGTCAGTATTAAAAAATATTGGTCGTTTATTTAGGAAGCTACAATCCTTGAAATCAGAATTTTCATATCAAATTGATGAGCTTATGATTGAAGATGATATTGAAGAATTTAGAAAAAATCATAATGATAAAATAATGCATCAATATCCGTTGAGTAAAGAAGAGCGTGCTAAACTTGATAAAGAAATAGAAAAAGTAAAAAAAGCGGAAAGTAATGAAAAAGAGAGAAGCTGAAATAAATGATAAAAAAATGACGCTTGTTTCTCATCTTGCTGAACTTCGAATCAGATTGATGTGGGTTTTTGCTGCTATGGCGGTTGGGACTGCTATAAGTTTTTTATATGTTGAGGAAATATATGGTTTCTTGGTTAAGCCCTTACATGATTCTATGGGAGAGGGAGATACTAACAGGCTTATATATACTGGTTTAACGGAGGCGTTTTTTACTTATTTAAAAGTTTCTTTTTTTACTGGGATATTTATTACATTTCCTGTTTTGGCTATACAGATATGGAAATTTATTGCTCCTGCTCTTTATAAAAATGAGAAAAAAGCTTTTTTACCATTTTTGATAGCTACCCCTATTTTATTTTTTGCAGGGGGAGCTTGTGTATATTATTTTATTATTCCAATGGCTTGGCCGTTTTTTCTTTCATTTCAAAGCACTGCTTTGGATACGGTTATGCCCATACAGTTAGAGGCAAGGGTAAGTGAATATCTTGACCTTATTATGACATTGATTTTCGCTTTTGGTCTTTGCTTCCAGATGCCTGTAGTTCTTACTTTGCTTGGTAGGGCGGGTTTTATTAGCTCTGATTGGTTAAAATCTAAAAGACGTTATGTTGTAATTATTGTATTTGTTATTGCTGCTTTTTTAACTCCGCCTGATATTATAAGTCAGGTAGGTTTGGCTATACCAATGATGAGATTCAGTTAAAAGCGGCGGAATCTTTTCAATTTTTATTTGAGCAAATTATTAAAAGAAATAAAGAGAAGAAAAAAGGTTTTTTTGAAAAAGTTGCTGATAGGGTATCTGGTAAATCTTATGATGAAGATATAAAGGGTATATATATATGGGGCGGTGTTGGGCGTGGTAAAACAATGTTAATGGATATTTTTTATTATCAGCTTCCTCCGCAAATTAAGAAAAGAAGAATACATTTTCATGAATTTATGTTGGATGTTCATAATTACCTTCATAGTAGAAGCCAGTATGATGGTATTTATGGAAGTATAGATACTACATTGCCTTTATATGCTGCGCGTTTGGCTGAAAAAATAGATATTTTATGTTTTGATGAATTTTATGTAACTGATGTTGCCGATGCAATGATATTGGGGCGGTTATTTACTGCACTTTTTGAGCATGGGCTTATATTAGTGGCAACAAGTAACTGGAATGTTGATGATTTATATAAGGACGGGTTACAAAGAGATAGATTCTTGCCATTTATAAAATTACTAAAAGAAAAAATGGAAATTATACATCTTGACCACCCTGTTGATTATCGTATGAAAGATTTTGAAAGTGGAAGGGTTTATTTTTGGCCTTTGGGAGCAAATTCCAGAAAAAAAATGGATAAGCTATATGAGAATTTTACAAATGGTAATAAAGAAATTAAACCAGAATTATTAGTAGTAAAAGGACATAATATAAATGTTTATTCTGTGTATGATGGTGTGGCGAGATTTAAATTTCCTGATTTATGTGAAAGACCGTTGGGGGTTGAAGATTATTTATACATAGCAAATAAATATCATACGGTGTTTTTAGAAGATATTCCAAAAATGGGGTATGATAGAAGAAATGAAATAAAAAGGTTGATGAATTTGATAGATGCTTTGTACGATAATCATGTTAGGCTTATTGTTTCTGCTGATGCTCCTCCTGATAAATTATATACTGGAAAGGATCACTCATTTGAATTTGAACGCACGATAAGCCGTTTAAATGAGATGGGCAGTGTGGATTATTTGCGCTCAGCTGTAAAATAACTTTTCTTAAAAAGAAATCTTACATTGAAGTAAATATTATTTAGGAGTAACTTTTATTATTGATTCATTTTGGCAAAAGAGGATTTATAAAATGGCAAAAAGAAATAAAATTTCATTAATAGGGGCAGGGCAAATAGGTGGTACTCTTGCATTATTAGCAGGTTTAAAAGAGCTTGGGGACGTTGCTTTAGTTGATATTGCCGAAGGTATACCACAAGGAAAATCCCTTGATATAGCAGAAGCAGCACCTGTTGAAGGTTTTGATGGTGAATTTATCGGAAGTAATGAATATGAAGTAATTGAAGGCTCTGATGTTGTTATTGTTACTGCTGGAGTAGCAAGAAAACCTGGTATGAGCCGTGATGATTTAATAGGTATAAATACAAATGTTATAAAATCTGTCGGAGAGAATATAAAAAAATATGCTCCTGATGCTTTTGTTATAGTTATTACTAATCCATTAGATGTAATGGTTGAAGTAATGCAGCGTGTTACAGGATTTGATGATAAAAAAGTAGTAGGTATGGCAGGAGTTCTTGATGCTGCACGTTTTAGATGTTTTTTGGCTGAAGAATTTAATGTTTCTGTAGAAGATGTTACAGCTTTTGTTTTGGGTGGTCATGGTGATAGTATGGTTCCTTCTGTTCGTTATTCTACGGTTGCTGGCATTCCTCTTCCCGATATGATAGAGATGGGGTGGACTACTCAAGAAAAAATAGATGCAATTGTTGAACGTACCAGAAAAGGTGGAGGAGAGATTGTTGCTTTGTTAAAAACTGGTTCTGCTTTTTATGCTCCTGCGTCTTCAGCTATTTCAATGGCGGAAAGTTATTTGAAGGATAAGAGAAGAGTCCTTCCTTGTGCTGCTAAGCTTAATGGTGAATATGGTGTAAATGGTCTTTATATCGGTGTACCAGTTGTGATAGGCGCAAATGGGATAGAAAAAATTGTTGAAATAAAACTTAACGAAGAAGAACAGGCTATGTTTGATAAATCTGTAGAAGCGGTTAGAGCTTTGGTAGATAATCTTGATTAAACGTCAATAATATTTTTTATGTAATATTTGATAGCGGTGTTATTTTGTTAATTGTGGTAATTGCAGGATTAATCTCATTATTTTCTGCAATTTGCCTGTTGTTATTCTCTTTGTCTGCATCGTTGCCTAATCCTTTTTTCATGTCTTCGTAATGGACGGCTATTGCTGCTGTTTGTTTATATGCATATTTCATTTTATCATCTAGTTTTTCATATAGCTCCATTGCTGTGCGGGGAGTACCGTCTTGGTGATAAAATATGGAGCGATTTGCATTTGCTGCCGCTCTAAATTCTTTGGTATTTGCAAGATATGTTTCGTCGCCACCTAGTTCTTGTTCTATATATTTCATAAGATTCTTATACCCACTCATACCAAGAAAATGTTCGGCATAATAATCCGTTCCATTTACTGCCCCCATTTCATCTGGTTTTGCATTTGAAAGTGTTTGGCTTATATCTTCCATTCTTCTTGCTGTGAAATAAGCGGAAAGTTCTGATGAATATCTTAATTTTAATAAATCTTCTTTTGAATAATCATTTATATCAATACCAACTTCGGAACCGTATCTTTTCATACGTTCCATCCAAGTTCCTTCGGTAAATTGAAATACTCCGCGGGCAGAGGAAGTTTCAGCTGCTGTATGTTTACCGACAGAGCTTTCTAAAAAAGAAAAGGCAAGCATATTTTGTATATTTGCGTCAGTTCTTTGTGTTCCTGAAAAAATTCCGTCTAGGTCTGATGTTTTTGCGGTTATATTACCGATTGTTACAGATTCATTATCATCGGAGAAGAATTTACGGGTTTCGAGGGCGCTTTCTTCCAAAATCTGTTCTGGAGTTTTATTTATTCTATTAATTTCTTCACGCCAATCTTTTTTGGAAAGTTGATTTCTTTGAAGATTTATCCAATTATCTAAATTATTGATATTAAAATCATTATAATACCCCATAGCCAAAGTTGCTATTGAAAGTAATTTGTTTTTATCTTTATTTTTGTTTTGTGTCATTTATGCTTCTTTAAGCTGCTGTTAGAGATGGTATCCTTTTAAATAAGGGGGAAGGTGCTGGGGTATCTGGCTCTAATTCTAGATTAGGCGGCTCTATTTCATTTGCTGCTGTTGTGCTAGATGAACCTCCAATTATAGTCATAACAGCTTTTACAGCGGGTATTTCTGCTTGCATGTTATTTGCATAGTTAAGGTGGCTTTCTAAAAGTTCTGCATTATGTTCAGAGCCATGTCTTTTCATGCTTTCTATCATAAAGGATGAATAATCAAGTTGCGGTGTTGTGTTGCTATATCCAACTTTCATCATCTTATCTGATAAATCATTTGTTATCATTGAGCATACACCGCTATCAATTTCATCGGGGGAAGCTAATGATTGGCATTTTCCTTCTACATTATCTATCAGCATTGCTACTTCTACATCTGCTATATAGGCTGCTACTTCCTGTTTTGTAGCGTCGGGTATTGTGAAATCAGGATTTTTTGATATTATTTCTTGCTCTAGTTCTTTTACTTTGTCCGTTGTTTCTACTATTATATCATCTCTTATTTTAAATCCATCTTCTGCGATGGTTGCGCTTTGTTTTTGTAATTGTTTAACTGAGCTTGCAGAATTAATTTTATTTGCAGTATTTAAGTAGGTTTGGCTTATCAAATTTGTGAATATATTATTTAATCCAGAAAATAAATCATATCCTGAAAAAATACCGCCGATAGAGCCACAAGAAAATTCCTTTTTTTCACGTTCATGGTCATGATTTTTACTTTTTGATCTGCCTGCAATTGTAGCATCGCGGTCAGCAAGATAAGCATTATATGCTTCTTCATCTAAAAGTTTATGATTATTTTTTAGAATTTCATTATATTCTTTATATGATGGTATTGCTGTACCTTTAATATTTATATCTGCCGTTTTCACAGTTGCTTACTCCAATTAATATCTTATGTCTGTATTGTATATTAAGTGAGAGTGAAATTGCAAATTTTTATGAATTGTAGTCAATTATGATAATTGCATGTTTTAAAATATGTTATATCATGTTAGTAATATATGTATCGGATTCTATCAATATCGGGGTTTTACAAAATGAATATCCATGAATATCAGGCTAAAGTTCTTCTTAATAAATATGGTGTTGAAACACCTAAGGGTTTTCCCGCAATGAGTGTTGAAGAGGCGGTGGAGGCTGCTAATAAGCTTGGGGGTTCTACATGGGTTGTAAAATCTCAGATACATGCAGGGGGGCGTGGCGCAGGAAAATTTACAAATGACCCAGAAGGTAAAGGCGGGGTTAGAGTTGTTAATTCAATTGATGAAGTGGAAACTGCTGCAAAAGCAATGCTTGGCAATGTCTTGGTAACAAAGCAAACTGGTCCAGAAGGTAAAGAAGTTCAAAGGCTTTATGTTGAACAAGGGTGCGATATTGCTAGGGAATTATATTGTAGTGTGCTTCTTGACCGTGCTAGCAGTAGAGTATTATTTATGGCTTCTACAGAAGGTGGTATGGATATCGAAGAAGTTGCAGAAAAATATCCAGAAAAAATTATTAAAATATTGGTTGACCCTGCTACTGGTATGATGCCTTTTCATGCTCGTCGTATAGCTTTTGGTCTTGGGCTTGAGGGTGATGCTCTTAAAAAATGTGTTAAATTTATGATGGCTATGTATAAGGCTTTTGTAGAGCTTGATGCTTCTATTGTAGAGATAAATCCTTTGGTGGTTACTGGCTCTGGTGATGTTATTGCTTTAGATGCTAAAATGAATTTTGATGATAATGCCTTATATCGCCATGCTGATATTATGGATATGAGAGATGAAAGTGAAGAAGACGCAAATGAAAAAGAGGCAAAGGATAATGAGCTTTCATATGTGCGTTTAGATGGGAATATAGGTTGTATGGTTAATGGGGCTGGTCTTGCCATGGCTACTATGGATACTATTAAGCTATGTGGTGGTGAACCTGCTAATTTTCTTGATGTTGGGGGGGGGGCTACTAAAGAGCGCGTTACAACTGCATTCAAAATTATTTTATCAGACCCAAATGTTAAAGGTATATTGGTGAATATTTTTGGCGGTATTATGAGATGCGATGTTATCGCGGAAGGTGTCGTTGCTGCGGCAAAAGAAATATCTTTGAGTGTGCCTTTGGTAGTACGACTTGAAGGTACAAATGTTGAAAAGGGTAAAAAGATTATGGCTGCCTCAGGTTTGCCGATAATCTCTGCTGATGATTTGGGTGATGCAGCAAGGAAAGTTGTTGAGGCTACTAAAGAATCAATGGTAGCTTAATATTTCGATGTTGAATATTATCTTTAAAGTTGTGCGGTGGGGGGTGTAGTGTTATTTTTTGCCGCATGTTTTGGTTGCTCAAGTTTTTCTATTATGTATGTGTTTAAAGATGATAGTGTCGGTTGTAAAAATATAAGTTGGTTATTTCCTACTTCTCTTTCAAGTTCAAAATATTTATCCATTTCGACAAAAGTTCTCCATTGTTTTTCTGTTGAGCCTGTTTGATGATTTGTTACTGTTTTTTGATATATAGATAGATTGGCTTGAACTTTTTTGCTGAATCTTCCATCAATTTTTTCATTTGTAGTATTATTATGTTAGCTATGCATTTCGTAAGTATATTCATTAGGGTTTTTTGCTAGATTTTTTCTAAATTTAATAGCATCATTTCTACCG
>JALTZE010000011.1 GCA_027051315.1 Micavibrio sp. | reverse complement strand
GTCTATCCGCATTCCGCCCGCCTCTACATGGAGCGCGCAGATCTGAATATAGAGGCGGGGAACCTTTACAGAGCCTATCTGGACTACGGCGTGGCTCTGAGGTCTGTAATCGACCCGGCGCTCCGCAGCGCCATCGAGGAAAAGCGGGCATGGATAAGAAAGAAGCTCAGCGTTGAAGGTAGCGAAGGAAAAAAAGCGCAATAAAAAATGTCATCACTACAAACACTATGTAAAACAGCCTGTCCTTTACAAATTTTGCCACGCTCTTTCCCGCTTTTTGCTTCCGTAACTTCCTTCTCCGCCTCATTCTATATTCGTATTCTTCGGGCGTAAGCCACTCCACCTCACACCTGTGGTTTATATATTTTTTAAGAATAAATTAATTACTAATTATATATACTAGACTGTTTTTAAAAATCGTGTAATCCTTACATGTTGAATTTTTACTTCTTTTTTTAGGGAATATTTCTTATGAGACTTATGGTTTTTTTAATGGTTGCAATACTTATAGCAGGAGTTGTTTTTACTGCTTATAGAGTAATGACATATAATCCACCCCATGTGAGCAAATATCTTGCTTCATTACAAAAGGAAGTTGATGATATTGATATCAATGGTGATGTAGATAAAGCTATGGAAGCAAAAAAAGAAAGAATCGTTTCAAAAATTAAAAGAGCAATAGGAGTATATAAAAGATTCGAAGAAGAAGCACCTCAACAAGCAAAACAAACAATACAGCTTATAATAGGAATGGTTCAGGAAGGAAAGCTTCCTTCATATTTTGTACGAGTTCCTCATCCTGGAGAGGTTATCGATAAAACAAGAAAATTCGATATGCTTGATTTTTCTCCTGAAAATTATTTGGAGGTAAATGCTAAAAATGAACCGCTAAACTGTGAAGATATAATAGGGAAAGCTCCTACAGATTTAAGTAGATATAAATTAGAAACACAATCTGATGGGTTGCGGAAATATGTTTGTGTAGAAGAGCCATGCCCCAGATATGAATATGCTGATATAATGATAGGTAACGCACTTGATAATAAGATATATTGCGAACCAAAAATGAAAGAATATTCAGGAGACCAATTATATATTCTTGGACCTGGTGATGATATTATGGACGATAAATATGGTAATAAAATAGTCAATGGGGGTACAGGCAATGATGATTTGAGATTAGGTGGTGGAAGAAAAATCCTTGTATTCGAAGAAGGATGGGGAAATGATAAAATCTATGCTGATTGTATTAACTCAAAAGTTGATAGAAGGTCTGTATTATCAGTAGAGGCTCCTGTATTTTGGAAATATAAATATACAAATTTTATTATTTTTGGTCCTACAGTTAATCCAGAAGATATGGAATGGGAAACTAAACAAAAGCTAGTAAATAAAAGAACGGGCGATAGTATAACATTCAAAAATGATAGTAACTGTTTTAACTTAATATATGCAGCAGAAAAGATGTAAATTATAATTAATTTACTTATTCTTTTCACAGTTGCCGCAGCATTTTATAGGACATTCTGGTAACATGCGTTTTAAAGTTATGTCTTTGTCAATAAAATGATGTTTTAAAGCTCCTGCTATATGTAGTGTAAGAAGAATTATAAAAACACTTCCCCCAATATTATGAATTTCATGGAAGATAGTTCCTATATCTTTATCTTTCTCTACAGGAAGCATGATATCAATTCCAAAAAACATAACTGAATATCCGCCAAAAGATGACATAAGCCAGCCTGATAAAGGCATAACCAACATCATAATATACAACATACCATGTACAGTTGCTGCCACTATTCTTTCTGCTTTTGAATATGTATCAAGCATGGCTGGTTTTCCTTTATTAAGAATCTTCCATATTATTCTAAATATAATAAGACCAAGCACAATAACCCCAAAAAGCTTATGAAGATTATATAATTCCCATTTATTATCGCTTGCTTCCATATCTGTCATATATAGACCAGCAATAATCAGCCCTATTATAAGTGCTGCTATAACCCAGTGAAAAAATTTTGCTACAAAACCATATTTATTTTCACTATTCATAATAATATTCACTTTCGCTTTTATTGAAAAAATTCTCTATAGGTATAAACTGATGCAGCGGAACAAGCAATGGCAAAAACCCAAACAAGAGTCCCATATTTCCAGTGCAAAGATTTATTTCTAAGCAATTCTTCTTTTGATACATCCGCTAAGATAGATTTAAGAAGATTAACTGCTATGACAAATCCTCCGACTAAACCAATAATGCCTGCAACCCACTCCATAAAATATCCATTTGTATTTTCTTATTCATCATTGTAGAAAGAATATCTTACACAAGAAAAGGATAAATTAAAGTGCCTTTATATACAATATTTATATTATCACTAATTCAAGGTATTACAGAATTCCTCCCTGTCAGTTCTAGCGGTCATTTAATATTTATACATTTTATTAATGAAGGCAATGGGGCTATTTATAATTGTGAGACAAATAAACTTATAGATATTGCGGTTCATGTTGGTACATTATTATCGGTACTTGTGTATTTTCACAAAGATGTAATAAAGATGCTGTTTGGCTTAAAAGATACTGTAACAGGTAATATAAAATCAGATGAGTCAAAATTATTACAATTTGTAATTATTGGAACGATTCCAGTAGTAATAGCGGGCTTTATAATATATGAAATCTCCCCTTCATTTTTATGCAGTATTGAAATAGTTGCATGGACAACTCTTATCTTTGGTATTTTGTTATGGGTTGTAGATAAATATAAAGCTTCAACAGATAATCTTGATAAAATGACTTATGGGAAGTCCTTTGTAATAGGTATGTTTCAAATACTCTCTCTTATCCCAGGTACAAGCAGGTCAGGAATAACAATGACTGCTGCAAGATTGCTTAATTTTGATAGAGTTTCTTCGGCAAGATTCTCGCTTTTATTATCAATGACAGCAATATCGGGGGCAGGAATATTAACTTCAATGGATATTATAGAGCAACAAGATGTAGAATTTACTTATAATATACTTACAGCTGTATTCCTTTCATTTATATCAGGGCTTGTTGCTATATCTTTAATGATTAAATGGCTTACTAAATATAGCTTTACCCCTTTTGTCCTTTATCGCATAGCTTTGGGAGTTGTATTACTGGCAATAATCTATAGCTAGCTATATGTAAAAAAACAAAATTTTATTAAAAAAATTAATAAAACTTTAGTGAAAAATGTTGTATCATCGTTTGAGGGAGGAGTGTGTCAATATTCTTCTCATGGTTTTATTTATAGCTATTTCCAAAGATTTAATTAAAAGGGAATTAAAATTATGCCTGATAATAGTAAGAATAAAAATGAACGAGGGAATATATTCGCTCTTTTATTCGGTGCGGTTGCAATTGTAGGAGCTTTAGGTTTTACAACTATGCAAATGATTTCAGGCCCTATTACCACCATGACTAAGGTTAATCAAAAAAATATGGTGGATAATACCCTTATGATGTCCACAAAGATAGCAATTATGGAAGCATCCGCACAAACAGATAATGGGGATTGTGATGCTGATGGCTGGGTAGAGCCAAGGGAATGGAGAGGAGCTCCTCTTGCAACTTTGAATGGGGGGACTATCCCTAATGAGCTTGGTGCTGCTAAACAAGACCCGTGGGGTACCGATTATGGTTACTGTGTTTGGGATCATGGAGGAACACAAGGTTCATCAGGTTGTGATAGTGATGGTGATAGCAATGATGACAGATTAGCAGGACCTGCTGATGATGGCTCACAACCAGTTATGGCAGTGGTTTCGGCAGGACCAGATAGAATATTCCAAACTGTATGTTCACCCTATGCCGATACAAATTCTGATAATATACCTGATACGCCGTTATTAGTAAAAGGTGGTGATGATATAGTTCAAAGCTACACTTTTGACCAAGCTGCTGCTGTTGCTCCTTCATTATGGAAGATAAAACCTGGTGATGCAACAACCGCAACTATAGATAAAAAGATAGAATTATCCAGTGGTTTTAAGTTGGCGACTGACGCCAATGCATCAGTTGTATGTACTGATGCCACAGATGAGGGAATAATGCGCTATGATTCTGTAAATGATAGAGTGGAAGTTTGTACATGGGATAGCTCATTAGTGCAGTGGGGGTTTGCTCCTATGGCTGGTGGCGGGTCAGGGGCAGCGGATTCCTTTGCTATTGATGATACAGCTATTGATTGCACAGAAGATATAGCACCTAATGACGGAACACCAGATAATCTTGGTAAAGTTAGATATAATAATACGCTTGGCTATGTAGAATTTTGTGATGGTACAGCATGGCGTAAAATGATGACCGAGACAGCAGCAGCAACATTGACAATTGAGCCAGAAACCCAAGCAAATATGAATGTAACAGGGGCTGGGAATCCTGCTTATAGTTCTGAATACACTTTTGTTATAACCAATGTTGGTGCACTTGATTCTATGATTCCTACTCCAGCTTTAAGCAATACAACTGATTTTGAGATAACTACAAATACTTGTACAGCGGCGCTTACATCAGGTTCAACATGTACAGTAGGGGTGAAAGCAAAAGCAAGTGCTTCCAAAACATATACAGGGGCGCTGGTAATACAGGCAAATAATAATCCGCAAGCTGCATTAAGTGGTACAGCAAATCCATCATGTCCTATTAATCAACCACAGGCGGGAGGTGTTGTTGCTGCATGTAGAGATAGTGATTATCTTATAGTTACTCCTGCTGGATGTTCTGACTCTGCTACTCCGACATGTTCTGGGAATGTTGATTATGTTGTAAAGCCGTGGCAAACAGATACTGTATATACAGATATTGGTAATTCTACTAGTTCTGGTGCGGCGAATACGGCTGCTTTATCCACTGATGCTAAATATGCTGCAGGTAATTATTGTGCAAATATGATTTATGGCGGGAAAGATGATTGGTTTCTTCCTGCAAGAGATGAAATGATATTAATTAAACAAGCAATAAATGATAGTGGTCTTGATGGTAATACAGGCGATAGATATTGGACATCAACAGATGCAGGAGGACTACAAGACCATGCAAATGTGATTAATGCTGATGCTTCTCTTTCTCCGGAAGGTGTGAGTGAGGGGACACAAAAATATAATGATAGCCATTATGTTCGTTGTGCCCGTATTGATAATCAAACAGTTTCATCAAATCCATGTAGCCCTGGTGATGCTGGTGCTGGCGGGGTATATGCTGCTTGTAATGTTCCTGATGCAACGGGGTCTTATAATTTAGTTATTTTACCTGGTGGGTGTGATGGTACAACGAATGAGCCTACATGTTCTGGTGCTGATTCCACAACTATTCTTGCAAAAACGTGGGGAGATTCTGGAACATGGGGAGGGGATAGTAATGATGATGGAGACCAAAATACTGTCGATTTAATGTCATATTATAATATAGGGGCAGCAAATATCGTGGCTGCCAAATATTGTTCTGACATGGTATATAATGGGTATGATGATTGGTATCTTCCCGCACTTAATGAATGGCTTAACATAATACAGCCTAATTATCAGGTGATTGGTGGATTTTCTGCTAATGATTTATATTGGAGTTCTACAGAATTTGGTAGTGTTATAGATAGGGCATATTCAGTTAGGTTATCTGATTCATATAGTTACGATAGTCTCAGAAGTGGTACAGAGATGGTTAGATGTGTGCGTAAAGATAGTAGAGCTTTACCTGTGGTAACCATAGATAATACACCTGATAATTTTAATCTTGTTCCAGTGTTAGTAAGTAAAACATCAGGTGCAAGAGTTGGAACAAATATAGTAACTATCACAGGGGTAAATTCTGTGGTTTCTGTGTCCGTAACAGGTGGGGGAAATCCATCAATTAAAATAAATGGTGCTGATATTGGAAGTTCGGGTACAGCAAATTATGGGGATACTGTTCAGATTATGGCTGATGTACCGACTGTTGCTGGTACAAGAAATGATTTTACTGTTACAGTTGGTTCTTTGACATTTGATGGTTTTGCTGGTTATATTGATATAACAAAAATATCACGAATTTTTGTAACTAGTGAAACATGGAGAAGGTCAAATATTAATGGTCTTGGTGGTGCGGATCTTGAGTGTAATGCAGCAGCAGCAGCGGTAGGACTTGCTGGTACATGGACGGCTCTTCTTTCTGATGATTCTACTTCTGCAATAAAGAGAATAGAGTGGAATGCAAATGAATATCAAACATTAACGGGATTAAAAATTGCTGATGATATATCTGATTTATTTGATGGTTCTTTAAGTAATAGTATCTCATTTGATGAGAATGGAAATTTAAGAGCGGTAAATGTATGGAGTGGAACTAATGAGTATGGAAATTCTGTAATAGGATATGATGCTGATGGTTGGACGGGGTGGTCTGATATAGCAATATATGGTAATTCGGGTTCAACTACAGGTACATGGATAAATGCTGGGGATAATAGTGCATCTAGTTCTTCATATTCACTATATTGTGTGCAAAGTGCTGTTGATGCTATTGATTTAGTGCCTGATGCAATAACGCTTGGTTGGAGTTATGGTCTTGCTTCAACTAGAGTAGAATCTAACCCGGTGGTGATAAGTGGGGCAACCCCAAATGAGAATCTTACTGTTACATTAACAGGAACAAATGGTAATCCTATGTTCAAGGTTAATGGTGGTGCTGAAACTGCTTCTGGTGGAACAATTCAAAATGGTGATACATTAACAATAGTAATGGATGCTCCTGCTACTGATGGTGCTTTTAACAAAGTAAAAGTAAAAGTTGGTGAGGGGATAGCAGAAAATTTCTATGTAATCGCAAAACCAGCAACAACCAGAGTAAAACGAATATTTGTAACTTCAACTAATGAAGATGATGGTAATTTAAATGGTTTGGTGGGTGCCGATGCGGTATGTCAGGCAAAGGCAGAAGCCGCAAGTCTTGGGGGGCAATGGATAGCTTTATTATCAGGAAATTCATTGGAAGAAGAATCAGCAGCGGAAAGAATTAGTTATAATTGGACAGAATTACAAAGAGTTGATGGTGCAGTTGTATTTTCTGACCCTCTTAATATCTGGAAAACAGATAGTATTGCTATGTTAAATCCTGTAAATCTTGATGAAAATGGAATTCCTGTAACGGGGACTGTTTATACTAATACAAGGTCAGATGGAACGATATATTATACTATTTCTGATTATCCTTCTGCTGCATGTAATAATTGGGCATCAGGAAGTGGTGATTATTATAGATATGGAATTATAGGTTCATTATCTTCATCATGGTTAGATAGTAATGGAATTACTTATTGTAGTTGGGATAAAAGATTGATAT
>JALTZE010000010.1 GCA_027051315.1 Micavibrio sp. | reverse complement strand
GTTATAGCTAATTTATGTGATCTAAAATTATATAGTTTTCGTACATTATTTTATGTTAGAGAATCTTGCGCATGATGATAAAAGACTTTACGAGGCTGAATATTTTCCGCTTAATGTCCGTATGGACAATGATAATAAAATTGATAAATATAGTAAATTATTGATGGATATTGGTTCTAAAAAAGATAAAAAATCTTTTATAGAATTATTCGAATATTTTGCTCCTAGAATTAAATCTTATTTGATAGGAACTGGTTGTACAGCCGAACAAGCCGAGGAAATTACGCAAGAAACTATGTTTAATGTGTGGAATAAGGCAGGTTCTTTTGATTCTAGTAAGGCATTAGCTAGTACCTGGATATATACGATTGCAAGGAATAAGAAGGTTGATGCCTTGCGTAAAAGAAATAAGAGTGATTTTGATATGAAAGACCCTCATTTTATACCTGAGGGAGATGATATTGATACGAAGATAGAAAAAGCAGAAAGTACAGCTGCCATATCTAGGGCGATAAGTGGATTACCCCAAGAACAATCAGATATTATATATAAAAATTTTTTTGAAGATAAAAGTCATGGTGATATTGCAAAAGAGCTTGATATTCCATTGGGAACAGTGAAATCAAGGATAAGGCTTGCAATGAGAAAGTTACGTGGAGAAATGAGAAAGAGTAATTTACAGATATGAGTGATATAATAAGCAAGATAAGGGAAATGCAAAGGGAGTCATATCGTTCCCTTTTGTCGGAATATGCAGCAGGTACTCTTACCGAAGCATTAGATGTGTTGGTTTGTTCACATCTTATTTTATCACCTCATGCTAGAAAATTTGTTAATGATTGTGAACAGGTGGCAGGGGCAATGATGGAAAATATGTGTGAACCTGTTCCATTGGAAAGTGATGCATTATTGAATGTGTTAAAGATGATAGATGAAAGAGAGCATTTAGTTGATGAAAACTACTCAGTAGCAGAAATTTCCAAAGAATTTGATGTTCCCCTTCCTTTGGCGGAATTTATTGCGTGTAATATGGATAAATCTTCGTGGAAGAAGGGTATAAGAGAAATAGAATATTTTGATATTCCTACTAGTGATTCTAGAGTTGTTTCAAGGCTTGTAAAATTAAGTGCGGGTCAAGTAATTCCCAATCATGTACATAAAAGGGTAGAATATAGTTTGGTACTTGAAGGCGAATTTTCTGACCAATATGGAGTTTATAAAGAAGGTGATTTATTGGTTATGGATGAAGGAACTATTCATGAAGTAAGGGCTGATGAAATAAATGGTTGTACTTATCTTAGTGTAACTTCTTGTCCTGCATGTTTTTCGAACCCTGTATATAGAGTTTTGAATATTATTTACCGTTATTAGTCGGTTATTTTATGTGGTTAACATAATCTTTTATGTGGTGAATAAAAAAATAGGGTGCATTTTTCTGAAAAAGAATATATAAGACCTGCAAACAATTAATTTGGCAGGTAATAGATGACTGAAATTCGTAATGTTGCAATAATTGCTCACGTTGACCATGGTAAAACTACTTTGATTGATTCTATATTCAAACAAAGTGGTATGTTTCGTGATAATCAAAATGTTGAAGAACGTCTTATGGACTCTAATGATTTGGAGAAAGAGCGTGGTATTACTATACTTGCTAAATGTACTTCTATAAATTGGGATAATGTACGTCTTAATATTATTGATACTCCTGGTCATGCTGATTTTGGTGGAGAAGTTGAACGTGTGTTATCAATGGCTGATGGTGTTATACTTCTTACCGATGCTGCTGAAGGTCCTATGCCACAAACGAAATTTGTACTTTCTAAAGCATTGGCGCAAGGATTAAGACCCATAGTAGTTGTTAATAAGATTGATAAGCCTGACTCACGTGGTGAAGAGATAGTCGATGAAGTTTTTGACCTGTTTTGTTCTTTAGATGCAAATGAGCAGCAGCTTGATTTCCCTGTTTTGTATGCTTCGGGACGTGATGGTTGGTGTGTTAAAGATTTGGATAATGATGTAAGAGAGAATCTTCATCCACTTCTTGACCTTATTCTTGAGCATGTTCCTGCACCTAAAGCAGATAGAGATGCTCCTTTTTCCATGTTGGCGACGATGCTTGATTCTGACCCTTATATGGGGCGTGTCCTTACAGGAAAAGTTTATTCAGGAAAGGCTAAAGTGAATTCTTCTATGCAGGTTCTTGATTTAAATGGTAAGAAAATTGAATCAGGTAGGCTGACAAAACTTCTTAGATATGAAGGAATAGAAAGAAAGCCTGTAGATGAAGTGGTGGCAGGTGATATTGTGTGTATAGCAGGGATGAAAGATGCTTCTGTTGCTGATACAATATGTGATGTTTCAGTAACACAGCCTATAAAATCGACACCGATTGACCCTCCTACTATGGCTATTACAATTAGTGTTAATGATTCTCCTTTGGCGGGTAGGGAAGGTAGCAAGGTTACTTCTACTATGATACGTGATAGATTGATGGCAGAAGATGAAGTTAATGTTGCTATTAGCGTTACTCCATCTGCTAATAATGAATCGTTTGAGGTTGGCGGAAGAGGTGAATTACAGCTTGGTGTTTTGATTGAGAATATGAGAAGAGAAGGTTTTGAAATGTCTGTTTCACGACCTAAAGTCTTGATGAAAAAAGGTGAAAATGGGGAAAAGCTTGAGCCTTATGAAGAAGTCTTTATAGATGTTGATGAAGAATATTCAGGTAGTGTTGTCGAAAAAATGGCAAATCGTAAGGCAGAGATGACTGATATGCGTCCTTCTGGTGCTGGTAAGACGCGTATTACTTTTCTTGCTCCATCACGTGGTCTTATCGGTTATCAAAGTGAGTTTATGACAGATACCAGAGGTACTGGTATCATGAACAGAGTTTTCCATTCATATGGACCTTATAAAGGTGATATTCCAGCAAGGAGAAATGGTGCTTTGATTTCCACTGACCAAGGGCAGGCTGTTGGTTATGCTATATTCAACCTTCAGGATAGAGGAATTATGTTTATTGGTCACCAAGATGAAGTATATCAAGGAATGATAGTTGGTGAACATAATAGAGAAAATGACCTTGATATTAATGTTCTTAAAGGTAAAAAACTGACAAATGTTCGTGCTTCTGGAAGTGATGAAAATATTGTTCTTGTTCCGCCTAAAAAAATGACATTGGAAGATATGATGTCTTATATTAATGAAGATGAGCTTGTGGAAGTTACGCCAAAATCTTTAAGATTAAGAAAAGTTCATCTTAATCCCTCTGATAGAAAAATAGCAGCAAAGAAAGCATCTTTATAAAGATTTGACATAATATATTTTTTAGTGTATAACAGCTAAAAAATTAAGAGGGTTATATGTAAATGTCTGATATAGGGTGTGATGTTAATCTATATTTAATAGCTGATAATGATTTATGTGACAGTGCTTATTATGCGTTTCCAGCAAGTGAGAAAAAAAAGGTAGATGATTCATAAAGGTTATTTTTGAAAAAACAGTTAATGGTTATGTTCCTATTATTGTTTTAGAACGTGATGGTAAAGAAACATCACGTTATGGTGATAATGGTTTGAAATATGAAAATAGTTGGTCGCATAGAGGTGATGCTCTAAAATCTTTTTTTAATCTTACAGTTAATGATGATAAGCCAAATATGTCCGTTGTATATGTTGTCGGGTCATATCATTATGATAAAAAATATATATATTATACTGATGGTTCTACCAAAAAATTTAATTCATTTAACCCTGGTATTGGGCTTGAAGTATCATTATCGGATAACTCATATTATACATTTGGCACTTATATTAATAGTTATTATAGAATGGCATTAGGTGGGGCATATGGAATTGAAACAAAGGGCGGTCCATTTGACGGACTTTTTGGTATAGGCGCAGAAATGGGGGGGATATTGGGGTATAATAATGTAGAATGGGATAAGCCGATCAGTTATATGGTGCCATATGCTGGATTAACATTTAGGATTGGTCAGCCCGATGAATTAAATATGAAGTTGACTGTTACTCCTACTATTAAAGTGAAAGATAAGGTTTATGCGGCAGGTTCGGTTGGGGCTATGTTAAGGAAGCCTTTTTAGGTTTTTGTTTAATCTACTTTTTACATGAGAATATTTTGAAGCCTTCTTGTTCTTTTATCTTTTCTGATTTATTGAACAAATTATTCAAAGTTTCTTCGTAAGGGAGGTGTTTATTTGCTGTCATATATAAATATCCGCCTTTTTTAAGATTCTTATATGCGGAATTTATAAATTTTATTCCTATATTTGCATCGGATTTTTTTCCTTCGTGAAAAGGGGGATTCATTATTATAAAATCCATTTTATTTTCTTTTATTAGATTGTGATTTGTAATATCGTTCCATTTTTTATGTTTAATTGAATTGTGTTTTATTTCGTTTAGGTTTTTTTCTGTGGCATCGACTGCTCTTAAATCAGCATCGATAAAATATAAATTTGTTATATCTTTGTAGTGATTTAGAAGGTGGCAAGATATAAAACCATAGCCGCATCCATAATCTGCGACATGCCCATATATTTTTTCTGGAAGATTATTAACTAAGAGTTCTGAACCTTTATCAATTTTGTTCCAGCCATATATGCCAGATTTTGACCAAAAACGATTATCACATATTTTTATCCATCCTTGATTTTTGTTATCTGTTTTTATTGGTAAGTTGTTTTTAAACCATATGGTCTGGGACTTATTTTTTGAAAGTTTTTCTATATTAAAATCAGCAATTTTCTTAACTATTGATATAAGGGATTTTCCTCCTGCATTATTTGCTGCACTGCATATGAAATATCCATCTTTTTTAAGAGCATTAAGCCCTGTTATTATCATTTGTGTAGTTTCTTGTTTTTGTTTGGGGGCAAGAAGGAAGATAAAATCATATTTTTGTTTTAATTCTGGATTTAGGCTATAGTTTCTTTTGATTATTTCTGAGGCAAGAGGAAAAAATATTTGTATAAAGTCAGTATTTGTATTTGATAATATCTTTTCTATTTTATCATTTATTACCCCGTTAATAAAAAGAATATTTTTATCTTTAAGCTCTTCGTTAATTAGCTTATCTGTTATTGGTAAAAAGAGGCTTTCTATAATCTTATCTGTAAACATTTGTTTATTATTGATGTAGTTTGAATTAAGTTAATCTGTGAAAAAAGACCATATCATAAAAAAACATTGGGAGGGTTATATAATATGAGAAAAAAAACAGATTTGACAAAAGGAGATATCAAATCTCATCTTGTTAGATTGTCATTGCCAATGATGATAGGTCTTATCGCAGTTATAAGTTTTCAAATTGTTGATATGTATTTTATATCTATTTTGGGTAAAAATGAGCTTGCAGCAATAAGTTTTAGCTTTCCTGTTACATATTTGGTTTTTAGTGC
This sequence comes from Micavibrio sp., assembly GCA_027051315.1. Taxonomy (GTDB): domain Bacteria; phylum Pseudomonadota; class Alphaproteobacteria; order Micavibrionales; family Micavibrionaceae; genus JALTZE01. The sequence goes on along the minus strand of JALTZE010000010.1, from coordinate 1,972 downwards.
GATGATGGGGCTTAGTATAGGTGTAAGTTCGGTTATATCGAGGCTGATAGGGAAAAAAGAAATAGATAAAGTATCTGTAATATCAACTCAGGCGATAATAATCACAATTGTAATTTCGTTGATTGTTTCATTGATTGGTATATTTATTCATGATGGATTATTTACGATTATGGGTGCTGACCCCCATCTTATCCCTATTATAGATGATTATATGTTTATATGGTTCTTATCATTATGTTTTATGGCTATTCCTATAGTAGGTAATGCTTCATTAAGAGCAGCTGGTGATGCTTCTATTCCTGGTATGATTATGGTTTTGTCTGCGTTTTTGAATCTTATTTTAGACCCTTTGTTTATTTTTGGTTATTGGTTTTTTCCAAGAATGGAAGTTGAGGGTGCTGCTATTGCTTCGGCAATTGCGAATATATTTTCTACTATAATAGTGTTATATTTTCTTAGATTCAAAAAAGATATGTTATCAATGCGGGCTGTTTTTGATTTTTCTCAATATAGGGATAGTGCTGCTCGTATATTTAATATTGCATTGCCTGTTTCCCTTTCAAATATTATTAATCCTGTGGCTGGTATTTTAGTAACTACTTTATTTTCTCATTTCGGGGCAGAAGCTGTTGCTGCTTTTGGTATAGTTTCTAGGATTGAGGCTTTGGCTTTTATACCTATGATGGCGCTTGCTATGGCTATTGGTCCTTTGACTGGGCAAAATTGGGGAGCTGGGATTAATTTAAGGGTAAGAAAAACAATCAGAACTGCTATATTTGCTTGTATTATATGGGGCGGAATAATGGCAGCTCTTTTATTTATATTTAGCAAGCAGATAGCAGGATTATTTAGTGATAATGAGCATATAATATATTATGCATCCTTATATTTAATGATAGTTCCTGTAACATATGGACTAGCTAATATAGTTAATATATGGGCATCTGCGTTTAATGCTATAGGCTATCCACGCAGGGCTTTTATCATGAATATAACTAAAATGTTGTTTGCTTATGTTCCTTATGCTGCTTTTGGAGCCGCTACGGCGGGAGTTGTTGGGGCTTTTGTTGGGATAGCATTATGCCATGCATTAACCGGCATAATGTATCAGATATGGAACCGCTATAACTTCCCACGGGCTAGGGATTAAGATGGCTAGGGATTGAGAGTAAGACCCTAAATATAGATTTTATTGTTTGAATATATTTTTTAGTCCGTCTTTTAGACCATCTTTTAATTCATCGCCAATTTTTTTTGCATCATCTGTTATGTTATCTATTGTGTCTTTTGCTTTATCAATCATCGAAGTGTCAAGTTTCATATTTTCTAACACATTCTTTGCCATACCTTTAAGCATGCCCGCATCATATGATGATTGCTCTGCGTTTTTTATAACTTTTTGGGTTATTTGAGCAATTGCATCTTTTACTAATATACCGTTTTCTTTCTTACCTATTCCTTGTAATTTTATATCGGGTAAGGCTATTTTTCCTGATTTACTTCCCTTTATAAGGGTTATTTGAGGAATTATTTCAGAGTTAGTAATAGAAAAATTATCTATTATAATTTTGTTGGAACTTGCTTCATCTGTTTTATTTGATGTTTCTTTTTGTTTTGAGGGCTCAGATACAGATTTTGTATTATCTGCAATTTTACCAAGATTTGTTCCATTTTTTGTTACTTCTAAGAAAATCTTTGTATTACTTATATTTATTTCTTCTATATTAATTAGCTCTGGTGATATTTGCCCTAGCTTTACATTTACCGTTCCTATGTCAATGGCAAGAGGTTCAGAGAAATTTTCTGGATTATAAATTTTTATACCGTTAGCGGAAGCTGTTTTGCCTATTACATCTATATCAAGTTGTGTTATTTTTACGTCAACTCCCAATGTTTGAGTTGCAGCATCTTCAATTACAGATTTTGTTATATTTGAAATGTTGAGATAAATAACAATCACAGCTGCTATTAT
>JALTZE010000009.1 GCA_027051315.1 Micavibrio sp. | reverse complement strand
AAAATCCCTATATATATATTATACCAATCAATTTGGAATAATACAGAAGGGGAATTAGTTTTTGGACGTGATGTTTATGGTAATGATAAAAAGCTTTATGAGGCATTGGCGGTAAGAAATGAAATTGTTGTTCCTAAAATAAAAATTACTGATACAAAAATATCATATTCAACTTACTGATATATTGTTATAAATAACATAATCAATAAAATCACTTTATTTAATTAATATTCTCTGGTAAATAACTACCTGTATTTAGTAACGAAACTTTAAGGTGTACGAATGAGTATAGCCATTTTAGATAAAAATAATGCGGCAGATAAAACAATAATAAATCGCAGGAAATTTCTAAAAACCTCAATAGCCGCAGCAGCAGGAGCATTAATCGTCCCAGCAATCGTTGCAAAGCCAGCATTTGCAGCAGGGCATAAAGGCGCTCATATGATAGCAATACACAACGCTCATACGGGCGATAGCTTTACAGGAGTATATAGAGTAGGTGATAAGTTCCTGCCTGACTCTTTCGAACGTATAAACTATGTCCTAAGAGATTTTCGTACAGGTGATATATTTCCAATAGACCCAGAGCTTGTAGATTTGGTCTATGCAATACGTCAAGAAACAGGGAAAAATGATTATATAGAAATTCTTTCAGGCTACCGAAGCCCTAAAACAAATGCAATGCTTAGAAGGACAAGCACAGGAGTAGCAAAAAAATCATTCCATATGTCTGGTAAAGCGATTGATATAAGAATGCCAGGATATTCAACCAGAAACCTAAGAAAAATTGCTGTTGGCATGAGAAAAGGAGGAGTTGGGTATTATAAATCTAGTAACTTCTTGCATGTAGATACAGGCAATTTCCGCGTATGGTAGTATGATTGTAATAGCACTTGGCGCAAATCTTCCTAGTAAATATGGGAATCCAGCCCAAACTCTTGAAAAGGCTGTTGATTCATTAGAAGAAAATGGTCTTAAGATTATTGCAAAATCAAGAACCTACCTTACCGCACCAGTTCCCATATCTGACCAGCCTTGGTATCATAATTCTGCTGTATCTGTAAAAACAGAGCTTGATGCTTTTCAGCTTTTGGGGCTTTTGCAGAAAATAGAAAATGAATTCGGTCGTATCAGAACTATAAGAAATGCCCCCAGAGTTCTTGACCTTGATTTAATATCTTATAATAACCAAATTATAGATAAACCTGAATTAATAGTCCCACATCCAAGAATGCATGAAAGAGCTTTTGTTCTTTACCCGATGAGTGAGCTAGGAGATGATTGGGAACATCCACTAACCTATAAAACTATAGATATGATGATAAATGAAATTCCAAAAAATCAGGAAATAAAAATTGCTTAATATATTTGCAAATAAATCACCTCTTATAATGGGAATATTAAATATAACGCCTGACAGCTTCTACGATGGCGGTAAATATATGAATGAAGATTACGCTATATCAAAAGCCGAAAAAATGATTAAAGATGGCGCAGATATAATAGATATAGGCGGGGAATCGACAAGACCAGGTGCAACTAAAGTAAATGTAAAAGAAGAAATAAAGCGCGTTTTACCGGTAATTAAGGCTATTAAACCGATATGCTATAAAAATAATGTCAAAATCTCCGTAGATACAAGAAATTCTGAAACTATGGAAATTGCAATTGCAAATGGAGCAGATATTATCAATGATGTTAGTGCGCTAACTCATGACTTAGAGGCAATAAATGTAATTGCACATTCCAAAATTCCTGTCTGCTTAATGCATATGAAAAATACTCCAGAAAATATGCAAGATAATCCAGAATATGAAAATGTTGTAAAAGAAGTATATGACTATCTAGAATCAAGGATAGAAGCATGCAAATTAGCGGGAATAGATAAAAAACTGATAATAGCTGATATCGGAATAGGTTTTGGCAAAACGCTTGAACAAAATATTGAGCTTCTCAAAAATTTAGATAAATTTAATAACCTTGGTGTTCCTATGCTATTAGGAGCTTCAAGAAAATCTTTTATAGCAGCTATTTGTGGCAAGCAAGCAAGCCCAGATAAAAGATTGCCAGGTTCTCTTGCCGCAATTGGTGCAGGGTTAAAATCTAATATATCAATATTCAGAGTGCATGATGTTTTTGAAACTAAACAATATATTGATGTTTACAATAGGATAAATTGATATAGCTATATAATAAAAAATTATGGAAGAATGGCAGGACACAGGAATTATACTTTCAGCAAGAATGCACGGTGAAAACGGTGCAATTGTTTCTATTCTTACAAAAGAACATGGACGTCATTTAGGTTATTTTAACGGCGCAAGGTCAAAAAAGAACAGAGCATTAATAGAACAAGGAACAATAGTAAATTGCCAATGGAAAGCAAGAATATCAGATAGCTTAGGCTCATGGAAACTAGAAGAAATAAAAACAATTGCTTCATTGCTAATGGATAACCCTCTAAAATTGGCAGCATTGCAATCTGCCTGCTCATTATGTGATGCAGCATTACCAGAAAGAGAAGGACATTCAGGGCTTTATCATGGGTTATCAGCCATGTTCGATATGTTTGATAGTGAAATATGGCAAGCTTCTTATATATTTTGGGAGCTTGCATTTTTAAAAGAATTAGGCTTTGGCTTAGAGCTTACAAAATGCGCAGCAGGAGGAACAGGCAAGCTAATATATGTCTCCCCAAAATCAGGCAGGGCAGTAAGCAAAGAAAAAGGAAAACCATATAAGGATAAAATGCTAAAACTTCCAGAATTTTTACAACCAGATAAAACAGCCCCAGATGATAAACAAATATTAGAAGCATTAGAAATGACAAGATATTTTCTTGAAAATTGGGCTTTTGCACAGCATAGTCACGGAATTCCAGAAGCACGCTTGATTTTTCAGCAACGCTTTGCCAAACATATAGATTAGAATAAAATTAGATTAGTTATATTATAAAAAATATTCCAAAGAAGAGTAATAAATGACACAGGATAATATTGCACCAATTGATTCAGTAATAGACCAACAAATAACCGATATATTATCGGAACGATATTTATCATACGCAATGTCCACGATTATGTCGCGTTCATTACCTGATGTGCGTGATGGAATGAAGCCCGTCCATAGAAGACTCTTATACGCAATGTACCAACTTAAACTTTCACCAGATAACAGCCCTAAAAAATGTGCTCGTGTGGTTGGTGACGTAATTGGTAAATTTCACCCTCATGGTGATACAGCTGTTTACGATACAATGGTACGCTTGGCACAGGATTTTGCTGTTAGATATCCATTAGTAGATGGTCAAGGTAACTTTGGTAATATTGATGGCGATAATGCAGCAGCAATGCGATATACGGAATCAAAATTAACCCCAGTTGCTTTACTTTTACTAGAGGGAATAGATGAAGACGCCGTAGATTTTCGCCCAACATATGACGGCGATACGCTTGAACCAGTGGTATTACCTGCAAATTTTCCTAACTTACTTGCTAATGGTTCATCTGGCATTGCCGTTGGCATGGCTACAAATATTCCGCCCCATAATGTTGCTGAAATTTGTGATGCTCTTAAGCTAATGCTTGAAAAAGATGTAGAGATAGAAGAATTAGTTAAAATAATAAAAGGTCCAGATTTTCCAACTGGTGGAATATTAGTAGAAGATAATAAAAACATAATTAATTCTTATAAAACAGGAAAAGGAGCATTTCGCCTTCGTGCTAGATGGGAAAAAGAAGAGCTCAAACAAGGACAATACCAAATTGTTATAACTGAAATACCATATCAAGTACAAAAAGCTAAATTAGTAGAAAAAATAGCAGAGCTAATTCATAACAAAAAACTTCCAATGCTTGATGATGTTATGGATGAAAGCTCGGAAGATATCCGTTTAGTAATCGTACCTAAAAACCGTAACGTAGAACCAAATCTTCTTATGGAAGCATTATTTAGGCATACTGACCTTGAAACACGCTTTAATATGAATATGAATGTACTTGACGGCGGCAAAGTTCCAAGAGTTATGAATCTGAAAGAAGTTCTTCAATCATTCCTTAATCATAGACAGGAAGTTTTATTAAGACGTTCTTCTCATAGACTTGAAAAAGTAAAACATAGGATAGAAGTTTTAAAAGGTTACCTGATTGTATATTTGAATATCGACGAAGTTGTAAGAATTATCAGATTTGAAGATGAACCAAAACAATCTTTAATGAAAACTTTTGGTCTTACTGAAATTCAGGCCGAAGCAATCCTTAATATGCGTTTAAGGTCATTGCGTAAACTCGAAGAAATAGAAATACAAAAAGAACATGACAAATTATGCTCTGAAAGAGATAGTCTTGAAAAGATTATCGGTTCTGAAAGTAAACAATGGAAAGTTATCTCAGATGAAATAACAAAATTAAAGAAAATATTTGCTTCTGATACTCCTTTGGGAGCAAGACGTACAATGATTGGAACACCCCCAGCTCCAATTACCGTTGATTTAGACGAAGCAATGATAGAAAAAGAGCCAATAACAGTAGTATGTTCGGCTAAGGGCTGGATTAGGGCAATGAAAGGTCATAATGTCGAAGAAAAAGACCTGAAATACAAAGACGGCGATAAAGGTAGATTTGTAATCAAAGTACAAACAACTGACAAGTTAATTATATTCGATAGTAATGGAAGATTTTTTACCATAGGCTGTGATAAACTTCCATCAGGACGTGGGTTTGGCGAGCCTATAAGATTGATGGTAGATATACCTAATGAGGCAGATATAGTTGATGTAATTATTTTTGAACCTAGCAAAAAAATGATACTTGCTTCTTCTGATGGGCGTGGCTTTATAATAAAATCAGATGCTGTAATGGCACAAACAAAATCAGGAAAACAGGCACTTAATGTATCAGGAAAAGTAAAAGCCAAGCTATGCCATATAATAGGGGAAAAAGATGACCATATCGCCGTAATTGGTCAAAACAGAAAACTTTTAATGTATCCGATAGATGAAATGCCTGAAATGTCCCGTGGTAAAGGTGTAATCTTACAAAAATATAAAGATGGTGGAATATCCGACCTTAAAACTTTTAATCTGGAAGATGGATTCTCCTATAGATATGGTTCAGGTGAACGTCATATGGAAAAAGAAGAGCTAATATCATGGCTAGGAAAAAGGGCGCAAACAGGCAGATTACCCCCCAATGGCTTCCCTAAGGATAATAAATTTTAAGTGCTGGACTAATCACAAATAATCTTTATAAAATATGATTTATAGCTTATACCAATTGGCATTCATTTATGAATTACAATTGGAAGCTTGCGACCGCAAGTCGTTGCCAATGCAACGGAGCCTGCGTGGCGTTTGAACGTAAATAGCCTATTCTGTGGGGTGGTCACCCCACCTCTGACATCGATACCTCATCACATGGCAACAACCTAATCAACATATATATAAGCTGTTCCTAATTTATGGAAACTGGACTTCGCCTTGTGTTTCTTTATATCCCTTATCTTCTATAACTGGTTTATGAAATCTTTTTCTATTTTCTTTTTTCAATTTACCGTTATTTTCTTTCGCTGCCAAAGCAAAATTCTCTTTCATCAATATAATGCTTATACGCCTATTTCTAGGGTCAGTTGGGTCATCAGCAATTAAAGGTTCAGTATCCGCTTTTCCCTGTATATTATGAATGCGCTCCGGCGGAAGTCCACTTTCAAGCAAAACTCGCCTCGAAGAATTTGCTCTGTCAGTAGATAATTCCCAATTTGTATATTCTGCATTTTTACCATAGGGAATAGAATCTGTATGTCCTCTAATAGATATTTTATTAGGCAATTTTTTTATAATTTCTGCAACTTTAGCAATTAGATTTTTTGTTTTTTCATACATTCTTGCGCTACCAATTGGGAACATGGACTTTCCTTCTTGGTCAACAATTTGAATTCTTAATCCTTCTGGCGTCATATCAACGATAATGTTATTAGCAAGATTTTTAAGGTCAGGAGAATCTTGAATAGCCTGTTCTATCATATTTTTGGCTTCTTCAAATCTTTCTTCCTCCATTTGTTCCATTGCTTCAATTATTTTTTCTTCTTCTATTTGTTGTATATCTTCGTCTGTATCAGTATCAGAAGGCTCTACACTATCTGATTTTGCACTCTTTTGCTCAGGAGGTTGTACCGTAATAGGGTTTTGCATCTGAGTAGCCATAGCCCCTTGAGTAGACATGGACATACCACCCAAGACGCCCCCCGCACCACTTTCAGATTGCGAAACTTTTAAGGCAGTTGGGTCGAAATAATTTGAAATAGCATTTTTTTGTTCATCAGTGGTAACGTTCAAAAGCCACAAAAGCAAAAAGAAAGCCATCATAGCGGTAACAAAATCAGCATATGCAACTTTCCAAGCTCCACCATGATGACCTCCACCACCTTTTTTTACTTTCTTTATAATTATTGGTTGAACTTCTTGTTCCAATTTTTTCCTCTTTACTATGCACTACTTACGCACTAGGGGCGGGTAATTCATTCAAATGTTCGTCAAGCTCTGCAAATGTAGGTTGAACTTCATGTGGAAGGAATTTTCTAGCAAATTCCACAGCTACCTGCGGGGCACTTCCTTGTAAATTGGCAAGCAAAGCAACCTTTATACATTTATAATACATAACTTCACTTTCTGCTTTTGCTGTCATGGCAGAAGCAATCGGAGCAAATGTAGTATATGAAAGCCAAACCCCAAGGAAAGTACCAACCAAAGCAGAACCAATAAGCTTACCAAGTACTTCTGGTGGCTCTGAAATAGAAGCCATTGTTTTTATAACCCCAAGCACAGCTGCAACAATACCCAAAGCAGGGATACCATCTGCCATGGCTTGTATAGCATGACCAGGGTGGTTGTGATGAGCTTCTATAGTTTCTATTTCTTCATCTAGCAAAGCCTCTATCTCATGAGGGTTATCGCTTCCTAATGAAATAATTCTTAAATAATCACATATAAAAGTTACGGCATGATGATTTTGGGCAAAAGAAGGAAATTGATTGAATAATTCACTTTCTTCTGGATTTTCTATATGAGATTCAAGAGCTAACCACCCTTTCATTTTAGCCATTTTAAATACAGTAAACAACATTCCCAGAAGGTCCATATAATCTTCTTTGCTATATGCGGCAGGCTTGGAAAGGGCATTAAAATATTTTAAAGTATGTTTTATGGAATCCATACTATTTGCAATTATAAAAGCACTTATGGCACATCCCATAATTATCATTCCCTCTCCGGGGAGAGCGGGAAGAATTACTCCAGTGATAATTTCTACCTTACCGCCAGCAACAAGAAAGCCACCAAACGTAGAAACAAGAACCAAAAATAAACCTAAAAATTTCATATGAATCTGAATCGCTGATTATGATATATTACTTATTATGATTATCTTGGAT
>JALTZE010000008.1 GCA_027051315.1 Micavibrio sp. | reverse complement strand
ATCTTGAGAATATATTATTCTCCCTGTTAGAAAATGCTATAAAATTCTCAGATGAAAAGATATATGTAAAAATGTGTGTAAATGACAAAAACATTTTTATCTTCATAAAAAATGATGTTAGTATAACAGACAAAGGGGCAGGTGTAGGACTTCAGATAGCAGAGTTTTTACTCTCCCAGTATGGGGGTGAGGTTAGAACACACATAGGAAGGGATTTCCTGACAGTTATAAAAATCCCTTTTTAACCCTCACGATTTTTTTATAGAAGGATCTTATATTTTGCAATAAAAGAAAAAGAAATGATAAGGGAGGCATAATGAGAAAAAATTTCATTCTATTTGCAATATTATTTACAATCTCACTAATACAAAAATCTTCTTCTCAAAGTGACAATCTTTACTTAAGGGGGTTTGTTAATGAAATAAAAAATGAATATGTAATAATAAACGTGATATCAAGTATGTGCAAAGGAGAGAGAAAATTTAAACTATCTCCAAGTATTGACAAAAAACTTTTGCTCGAAGGTAAACTAATATATTTTGCGATAGATTCTTCTATGTGTAACACAAAAGAGGCTATCACTATTACAGAGGTTAAATAATGAGTATTTTAATAAGAACAATATCTTTAATTTTAACTGGTTTCCTTTATGCAAGTGCAAATAATTACTGCGCCACACCTCCCTTCTTAACAACATCTGTACCTCCAAATATACTCTTTGTGATAGACAAAAGTGGTAGTATGTCATGGTCTGCATATAATCCAGATAATAACAAAGTGGGATGGTGTGATAACTCAAATGGCTGTGGATGGACATATACGGGAAATGAGGAGGGATATTTTATACCTGATAAAGTATATGAATATAAAGGATCTTATCCAAATGGCCTATGGGTAGAAACAACAAATTCTGAAAATAACTGTCCATCCACATGGTATGCGGTATATAATGGAGGTAGTTATAGAGGTGCTTGTTTAAATTTCCTTTTAATGTCCAGAATAGATTTACTTAGATGGGCTATTACAGGTGGAAGGCCTGAAGGTTGTCAGGGATTTGATGATGTGAGTTGCGATCCTGATTTGGTTTGCTCTGGAAACACCTGTATTTTGGAAACCCTTTACAATGATAAAGTGGAAATCCCAAAATCAAGATTAAAAGGAATTCTCCAGATTTTTGAAACTGAGGAGAATAGACCCCGTTTTGGAGCTTTATTTTACTCTTCATATATTTATGGAAACAAAGTATACATAGGAGATTATTCCAATGGTCAAAATGCAGATCCCGATCATCCATATACTTATTTAAAAAGAGCTATAAATTATGTTGATCCAGGAGGTGGAACAGGAACTGCTCCAGCAATGTGGGAAGCTTATGATTATTTTAAACAATCCAATGATCATAAATATAATAATGGTTTTTCTCTGGAAATAGGTACATATAAAGATCCAAACTACTTCTGTGATTATAATAGAGAAAACTGCACACCGGTTCCCTGTGCTAAAAACTTTGTAATTCTCGCTTCGGATGGACAGTGGAACTATGGATACATTAGAGAGACACAAAGAGGTACTCAGATTGGACAGACATGCACTATAGAATCCGGATATGAATACAACTCGGCCGACCCTGTCGTTCCTGCATACAAAATGCATAAAGAAACCCTAAGAACACTAACGAGTCTAAGCGGAAGAAATTACAACATCAGTGTAAATGGGGTTTACGCTCTTGGACTATTTTTGGGAGGAACAGGTGAACAATCTCTAAAAAATATTGCCGTTTATGGTTCATTTGACACAACAAATAAAGATTGGCCAGAAGGAACTAACGGCTCCTATTGGAATGGGAATGGAGGACAATATCCATGGAAAGATTGCTACATGGACGATTGTGGATCTGGAAAAGGTAGTGCCTGTACACCTTTACCTCCTTCCTCTTCAGACTGGGATGCTGATGGAGATGGAAATCCTGATTCATTTCTAAGTGCGAAAAACGCTCTTGAAATTAAAGAATCTCTACTTAGGTTTATCAGAAACATACTGAAAAAAACATCATCAGGAACTTCTGTTTCCGTCCTTGCAGAAAGAACAACAAAAGGAGCTATAGTTACACAGGCACTTTTCTATCCTGAGAAATATTTCGGCGATCAAAGGGTTGAATGGATCGGATACCTTTACACATACTGGTTCCTTAATACAAAACTTGCCCAAAACATAAGGGAGGACACTGACCGTAACAAAAAGTTAAATATATTAGAAGATAAAATACTTAAGTTTTACACAGATATCAATGGAGTATTAAAAATAGATGTCTATGATTCGGACACGTCAGGCAATCCAACAATGCTCATTTCAACAAAGAATATTGAAGAAATTTCCTATTTGTGGGATGCAGGGGAAATTCTTAAGAACACAGAAGCTTTAGAACGGAAAATATTTGTCCCATGTTTTGGTACATATTGTAGCAATATATCACAAAATTTAACTGAATTTAATACAGATTATATAGATCTGTTTAAAAATTACTTGGGAACCTCATTGAGTGAGTTTCCATCATGCTTAGGTTCAGATATAGAAACAGCTAGAAAAAACCTTGTTGATTATATTAGAGGTGATGAAACAAATACTCCTTCCTGCAGAACAAGAGATACAGGTAATGGAATATGGAAATTAGGAGATATTATTTACTCAACCCCAAGAATAGTAAACTACAGTAACTACTCCGTTGTATTTACAGCTTCAAATGACGGAATTTTACATGCCTTCAAAGTGGGCAAAATAGACAAAATTAATATTGGAAATGATATTGTAGAACTTATAGGAGATAATTTAGGTTCAGAGATATGGGGATTTATACCACAAAACGCTCTACCTTATCTCAGATATTTAGCAGATCCTAACTACTGCCACATATACATAAATGATTTGTCTCCATATATAATCGAAACTGATTTCGATAATGATGGAAAAAAAGAGCTCATTTTAATAGGTGGTATGCGTTTAGGAGGAGGTTGCGGATGCAATTCCTCAACAAACTGTATTAATCCTCCTTTAGATGTATGCTCAGATCCAGCTAATGATACATGTACAGGCAGATCTGCTTACTATGCACTTGACATAACAGATCCTGAAAATCCTATTTTTCTTTGGGAGTTTTCTCATAAGGATCTCGGTTTTTCCTTTTCAGGACCAGCTTACATAAAAAGATTTGATAATTCAGCTGTATTGCACCATTATGTAATGTTTGCTTCAGGTCCAACATCATACAAAGGATATTCATCTCAAAGTTTAAAATTATTTGTTCTTGATCTAAAAACAGGAAACCTTTTGCTTAAAAAAGAAATCTCTTCACTGAATAATGCATTTGGTGGAAAGTTATTTACTAATGGCCTTGATGTAAATAACGATGGGCAAACAGACTTCGTTTTTTTAGGATACACTTGGAAAACAGGAACTGCTACAGCAAAAGGAGGAATTATAAAAATTTGGACAGGCAGTCATAATCCTAACGACTGGGATTTTGATTCAACAATGCTTAATTTTTCTCAAAATCCAATAACATCTCAGATAGAAACAGGTAAATGTTTCGGAAAGTGGTATCTCTTTTTTGGAACTGGCCGATTTTTCTACAAAGAAGATGATGACTCAGGTATTAATGCGATTTATGGCGTTCCCTTTGGTTGTGATGCCGAAAATAATTGTCCAACAGGAACCATTAATCCTGTTCTCTCAGCAACAGAAAGTTTGGCATGCGGTAACATCGGAGATCCAACACAAGGAGCATGGATGCTTCAGCTTGATGACTCAGGAGGAAGTTACCTTAAGGAAAGAAATATAGCAAAACCTTCTTTCGTAAAAAATACTGTATTTTTTGCAACAACACAGCCTACTTCTGATCTGTGTGGATTTGGCGGCTTATCAAGGGCATGGGCTCTAAACTGTGCAACAGGTGACGCTATAAATTCAACAAGGTGTCCAGGATACACCATCGAAAATATTCAGGTAAAATATCTACTACAACTGTCAGGTGGGGATATTAGACAGTTTGGTAAACTTGATTTTACAGAAGAAGGAGGTAGAGCAACCAAAAAAGTCTACGGTATTACATCTGAGGAAGGTGGAATTCCTGTTCTTCCTGGAGCTCTCAAAGGGGAGATTATTCTATGGATAGAAAAATAAAAGGTATCACCCTGATTGAACTGATCATCGTAATAGCAATAATTGCAATAGTTTTCAGTATAGCTATGCCAGCCTTTTCAAAATGGAGATTGAGCTACAATATTGAAAGTGATATGAGGAAAATTAAAGCTATTCTCCAGGAAGGAAGAATGCAGGCATTTACAAAAAAAATTGATCTGTATGTGGTACTTTCAAGAACTACAATATCCTTATGCAAAGATAATGCAGGAACTGACTGTATAAAAACTACAAAACTAAATTATACTTATGGAAACTATACTGTAGGAATATCAAAAAGAGGTATATTTACCAACCAATTAACAATAAGCTATCCTTCGAGCAACCCATCTTCTAAAGACTGTATCATTGTTTCCAGATTAAGAGTAGAACTGGAGAAATGTAAATGAGAATGAATGAAAAAAAGGGTTACACATTAGTTGAGACATTAGTAGCAATGTTTATATTCGCCATACTGCTTTTAGGTCTTTTAGCAGGGCTCATAGTAACATATGAATTTTCTAATAGAAATTTAATAAGAGATGAGGCCATTAAAATAGCTCAAGAGACATTAGAAGAATACCGCTATAAAAAGTTTAATGACATCAATTCAGAAACTAAAACAGTAACAAGACAGATAAGAAATAAAAATATAACATTCAATGTATCAACTACAGTATCAGATGAAGTTGCAGGAGAAATGAAAAGGGTATCAATAACCGTAAGCTGGTACTACAAAAACAAAAATTATTCATACCATATTGAAACATTAGTCAGGAAGGAATAAATTATGAACAAAAGAGGTTTCACAATTGTAGAACTTATAGTCACTCTCTTCATCATGATGGTTCTTATGGGTGCAGTATACTTTACTTATATAAAACTTTTAAAAGGATTCAAAAGCGAAAGTTCAAAAGTAGAAACACAAATTGAAAAACTTGTCGGAGTAGAATTAATTAGACTTGATCTTGAACATATAGGCTATGGAATAGCAGAAGATGAAACGTCTTTAATTATTAATTGGAATTCAAACAACAAAACACTAACCTTAAGAAGTACCATTAACAACACAAGGAAAGAAACCCTCGGATGGTTTTATGTTGACTGTACAGGTGGAACAGGATGTAACGCAACCATATCTTCCCTCCCTGTAAAAGGGCAGTCTTACTATGTATGCTTTATGGATGCCATTGATAAAATGTCGAGAGGAAAAGGAATCGTAAACGTTGACCAAAGCGGTGGACTTTCTTTTAGTAGCACTCCAAGTGGTGGCTCAGGAAAATACATTGGTTTTCCTGTAACAGAAGAAGTATATAACAACATAGCAAACGGATGTAATGTAGGTTACTGCAATATAGTCCAGTTTGCTTTATCTAATTCGAATTTACCAAATTATTGCAATGTAAACACCTACAATCTACTAAGAAGAGTTGGTGCCCAAGCTATAAATGAAAGTGGTGGAAATCCTTTGATAAACTGTGTAGCAGACTATACTGTAACATTTGATCTTGACACAGATGGAGACGGAACAGTAGATCAACATGGCTATTCTTTACCTGCGGTAGATAAAAATGGCAATGGTATTGATAACGACGAGATCAGGACACAGCTAAAAAGAATAAATTTTTACATTCTTATTCAGGAAGGTTTAAAAAATCCGAAATATAATTTTTCCAACGTAAAATCATGCGGAGCAGACATCTGTATAAATGGAATAGATGTTGATCTGGTTTTACCCGATAACTACCAATACTACAACTGGAAAGCCATAAAAATATCAGCTAAACCGATGGATTTATAAATGGGGATTAATATGAAAAATGAAAAAGGAATAGCATTGCTAACAACTCTGATTTTAGGGCTTGTTGCTGTTGTCTTTATCAGTGTTTTACTTTATATTTTGTCTACAGGTACGAGAATGTCAGGAATGATAGGCAGATACACAACCTCTTTAGAAGCAGCAAAAGGAGGAGCTGACCTTGTGATAACAAAAATTATTAATGATGATATAAAATGTGGTGGAAATGCCTGTACACCTTGTCCAGACACGCCGAACACAAACTGTAAAATAGATCTGCAGGTTTCAAATCTAGGTGGTTATAATTTAAGTGCATATCTAATTGGGGAAGACTCAACTATCTACGCAGGCACAGCATATAGGATCTATGCTATAAAGGTTATAGCAACCAAACCAAATTCAGATGAAAAAGCTGAAATAGAGTTTGTTTATAAGATTGAGTAACTTAAAAATTTGTATACTTCTGTGAACAAGAATCAAATGTAGCGGTCCAGTTTTTTAACTCAGAATGTCTTCCTATAAGGAAGATCCTTGTTGAACCATCTGAACAGCCATTTTGTGTTATTCTCCATTCAATTATAACATCCCTTGAAACATTTATAGCATTTGTTATTGTATTATACCCATCATTTAAATCACAAGAAATGGGTCCTGGACCGCAACTTCCATTACTTGGAAAACTCTTATATGAAGAAATAAAACCAATTATCATTGTTAGTGAATTTTTCAAATCATTTCTCACTACATTTCTATATGCAGATTTTTTTAAATTTGTATATTGTATTATAGCTATTGAGACTAATACAGCAATAATTGCTATAACTACTAACAATTCTACAAGTGTAAAACCAGATTTCTTTCTAATCATTTTTTATTTGATATTAGAGGGGGAACCCCCCCCTTTTTTAATTAGAAATTTGTATACTGTCCAGTACAAGAATCATAAGAAGCTGTCCAATTACCAATTTCGCTATGACTTCCTTGAACTTGAATCTGTGTACTACCGTCATTACATCCATTCGCAGTAATCGTCCATGTAACTGTCACATTTCTGGATACATTAATAGCATTTGTCATAGTATTTGTTCCGTCTGTTAAATCACATTGAGCAGGTCCAGGTCCACAGTTACCGTTATTAGGATAAGTACCATAGTCTGCATTAAAGGCTTCTATAGCTGTTACTGCATTTTTAATATCACTTCTTACAGCATCTTTATAAGCACTTTGCTTATACTTGTTAAACTGTGGTAGAGCAATAGCTGCAAGAATAGCTATAATAGCAATAACAATCAGCAGTTCAATAAGAGTAAATCCTCCTTCTTTTTTACGCTTCTCTTGAAGATTTTTTTCAAATGCTTCCATGATAATTACCTCCTTCTAAGTTTTTTCTCAAATTTATATGAAATTTATATGCCAATTTTCAACTATTGGTTTAGTAGTGGTAATAAACCTATTTTCCTGAGAGACTGACAAATTTTGTTAAGTTATGTAAAATTTTTGTCAGTTGTTTTATGAGCTATACCATGTATATTTTAATGTAAATATCTTATATTTCCTGCAAAAGGACAAAGGGAGGATTAGTATGGAAATGCTTACAAAAGAAGAGATAGAAAAAATGATTAAAGAAGG
>JALTZE010000007.1 GCA_027051315.1 Micavibrio sp. | reverse complement strand
CAATATGGTTATTGGTGTGCAAGCGATTGATAATAAACATAAAAATATCCCACTTTCATATTATTCGGAAAATAGTGCTATTGCTGATGTAATGGCAATTACAAATGATAAAAAAGGGCAAATAATAGGGAGTATTGGGCTGGGTGTCGGCTCTATTTCTTCTTATAAAAATTCGGAAAGAGAATTTGATTTTTTTGAAATAAATCCTGCCATAATCGATATTGCTAAAGATAAAAAATATTTTACTTATATAAGTGATTGTGGAGATAGATGTAATATTTATGAAGGTAATGTTAGAGTAAGGATATCTGAACAACCAAAAGAAAAATATGATGTCATAGTAGTTGATATATTTAGTTTGGCTTTACCTCCTACTTATCTTATTGCAAAAGATTCCATTCAAGTTTACTTGGATAAATTAAAAGATGATGGATATTTACTTATTAATATATCAAACAAATATTCAAATTTGGAAGATGATATTTTTACAATAGCCCAAAATTTAGGGGTATATAGTGCCAAAAAATTTGCTGATGGAGGTATTATTGAAGGAACTGATTTAAAATATTTTCCTTCTCAATATGTAGTAATTGCCAAAAATAAAGAAAAATTAGTTGATTTAGTTAAAATTTCAAATCAATGGAAAATGGCTGAATAATGGCTAAATATAATAAAATTAACTAAATTTAAAGAAATTTTGTGCATGATTGGCTTTAACGAGTAAATATGGTAATATCAATATGTTGATATGACAATAAAGGAGCTGATAATGATAAGAGTTTCATTCAATCAAGAGGCAATTATTCCAAATATTGCAGATGCTACTAGAAAAGCGGCGGCCGTTAATGATGCAAATCATGAATTTATGCAACGTTCAGGATTGATACAACAGCAAGATACAGGCATGAAGCCTACAAATCCTACTTTGTAGCCTTAAATATTATATCTGGATTTTTTTCTTCGGCATCTGATAGGTGCCATGCGTTTCTGGCTATGAACACTGGGTCATTATCGTGGTCATATGCAATGGCTGATTGGTTTTCATCAAGAAATTTTTTCAATTTATCCTTATTTTCGCATTCCATCCATCGTGCAGTATATAAAGATGTTTGTTCAAATCTTACTGGAATATTATATTCTGTGCGTAATCTATCCAATAATACTTCAAATTGTAATGCTCCTACTACTCCCACTATCCACTGAGAGTCGAGTTGTGGTTTAAATACTCTTGCTGCGCCTTCTTCTGCTAGCTGTATTAATGCATTACCTAGATGTTTTGCTTTCATCGGGTCTTCTGGTATTGCTCTTTTCATCAATTCAGGGGCGAATGATGGTATCCCTATAAAGGTGATATCTTCACCTTCTGTTAAAGCGTCACCTATTCTCAGATTTCCATGATTTGGTAGCCCTAGAATATCTCCTGCATATGCTTCCTCTGCTGTTTCCCTGTCTTGGGCAAAGAAAAGTTGAGGAGAATGCATGGTAAGGAATTTACCAGAACGTGGATGTTTTAGCTTCATTCCTTTTTTAAATTTTCCTGAACATATTCGGGCAAAGGCCATTCTATCACGATGTTTAGGGTCCATATTTGCCTGAATTTTAAATATAAAGGCTGATACTTTATCTTCCGTTGGCTCAACTGTACGTGTTTTTGTTTTTTGCTTTTTGGGGTATGGCGCGTACTCCCCTACCCCCATTAGCAGCTCACGTACACCAAAATTATTTACGGCACTACCGAAAAATACAGGAGTCATATGACCTTCCATATATGATTGGTGAACAAATTGAGGGCATAATCCTCTTATCATTTCGACATCTTCGCGAAGTTTTTCCACCTGATAATCTGGCAAAAGTTCATCTAATTTAGAATCATCAAGACCAGAACAAGTCACAGATTGTGTGATTTTATCTCCTTTACCGCGGTCAAATAAAACAAGTTCATCATTGATTAAATCATAACAGCCTTTAAAATCTCTGCCAGAGCCAATCGGCCATGTTACGGGAACGACGTCTAAAGCAAGCTTTTGTTCAATTTCATCAAGCAAATCGAACGGGTCCTGACTTTCCCTATCCATTTTATTGATAAATGTGATTATGGGCATATCACGCATACGACACACTTCGAAAAGTTTCAATGTCTGTGTTTCTATACCTTTTGCAGCATCAAGAACCATAATAGCACTATCAACAGCGGTAAGTGTTCTGTATGTATCTTCGGAAAAATCTTCATGTCCTGGAGTATCAAGAAGGTTATAGGTTATTCCATTATTTTCAAAAGTCATGACAGATGAGGCAACTGAGATTCCTCTTTCTTGTTCTACTTTCATCCAGTCTGATTTTGCACGTCTTGCATCACCTTTTGCCTTAACGAATCCTGCCATTTGTATAGCACCGCCAAAAAGGAGAAGTTTCTCAGTTAATGTTGTTTTACCAGCATCAGGGTGAGCAATGATAGCGAATGTACGTCTATTTTTTATAATTTCTTCAAGATATGACAAATTGATTTACCTTCTTATTTATTCGCCTTCAAATGGATTATTCATTTCTTTGTCTTCGATTTCTATTACCCATAAATCAGAATCAGTTTTTATAGCTCTTTTTATATATTCATCTGCCTTTACTTCGTCAACATTTTCATTTTCAAAAGCCTTCATCCATGTAAGATTTCCGTCAAAATCCCGTATTTGAAAAAGTACCTGACAGCCATTTTCCAAGCCATTTTGTTTAAGCATTATTGTACCTGCTGCAAATGCTCCTTTTTGAGCTATATAGACTGGTCGGCAATCAAGATTACATTTTCTTAATACTGCTTCTATCAATAAAGATGTAGGGATACGGTCATCTGCCATGTTTAAAGCTCTTTATTTATTTTCTTATTCAACTTATTGGGCTTTTTCGTTTTTTTTAATTCTTTGACGTGGAAATGTTAATGTTACCTTTGTTCCTTTATTCTCTTCTGATTCTAAAAATAATGTACCGCCATGTAGTTCCATCATGGCTTTTGATAAGGGAAGCCCTAGCCCTGTTCCTTGTTCTTCATGCTCTCTTGCATGTATAGGGTCCCTCACCTGTCCAAATGGTTCCATTGCTTCTTTGATTTTTTCTTTTGGTATTCCCATGCCATTGTCTTCTACTATAATTAGCAGGTCACCATCATCTTCTAAAAATGAACGTATAGTAACATCTCTATCTTTTTCTGAAAATTTAATGGAATTACTTAAAAGATTTATCAATATTTGCTTTACCAATCTGGGGTCAGCCTGCAAGGGTGGTATATTTTCCTGAACTTCGGCTTTAAGGTTAATGCCTGAACTGAATGCTCTGGAAGAAACCATTCTTATGACGATATCTATCATTTCTTTTATATCTAAAGTATGTTCGTCAAGTTCTATTCTTCCTGCTTCGATTTTTGACATATCAAGAACATCATTAATAATAGCAAGAAGATGATTTGCGCTTGAATGTATATCTTCCAAATATTCTACATAGCGAGGATTTTCTATTGCTCCGAAAGTTTCTTTTTGCATAATTTCAGAAAATCCTATTATAGCATTTAAAGGAGTTCTTAATTCATGGCTCATATTTGCAAGAAAGGCTGACTTTGCCTGATTGGCAGCATCTGCTTGTTCTTTTGCAACACGCAAAGACATTTCCATTCTTTTTCTTAAAGTTATATCCATGATTGTTGTAATCTGGAATCTTCTTCCTTGTGATAGTTCTAGCGTAGCGGTGGTAAATAAAGCATTGGCGATTGAGCCATTTTTACGCAAGATTTTCATCTCACCTGAATTTCTTATACCTGTTTTTATGTAATTTTCATGGTTTTCTATTGCTGTTTCCCTTTCATCAGGAGTATTTAGCATAGTAAAATCTTCACCTATCAAATCATCACGAGTCCAGCCATAAGTTCTGACAAAAGATTCATTTACTCTTATTATTCTTCTGTGATGGTCTGTAACAATTATGCTTACCTCACTAACATCAAATATTGAAGTAAGCAGAGAAATAGCATCATCGCGCTCTCTTTGAAGGATTGATTCATCTGAAGAATCAGGCTGAGCCATTACATCAATTAAAATTATTTCTTCGTTATCTGGGTCTATAACTGGATTTATCCAGAAACCGTGAACCCTTAATCCACCTGGAAAACTTGGTAAAGCTTGTATTGTTACTGGAACTTTTTGTTTTGAGCATACTTCAAATGCCTGAATAAAGTGGCGTGCATTTTCACTATCCATAAATTCTTGTATTTTTTTACCCAGAATTTGCTTTTCGCTCCTGTTAAAATATTGTAAGGCGCGTTTATTTATATCATAAATTTTATATGTCTTTTCTTCATCTAATACCACAAGGAATCTTGGTATTGGCATAGAATCAAACAAAAGCTTTCTATCTATCTCTATTTTTTCTGACATATCCATTATTAGTTATTTTGTGCCGAACAATCTATCGCCTGCATCTCCCAACCCTGGTATTATATAGTTATTTTCATTTAGTTTTTTATCTAAAGAAGCTGTATAAATGGGTATTTCTGGATATGCTTTATGGAATGTACGCACTCCTTCGGGGGCGGCAACCAAAACCATAAATCTAACATTTTTAGGCTGTACGCCAAATTTTATCATGGTTTCTACTGCTTTTACTGCTGAATTCCCTGTAGCTAACATGGGGTCAACAAGATATATTTGACGTCCTTCTGAATTAGGCATTTTGGCGTAATACTCAACAATATTATCATTATTTTCATGGTCCCTATATAAGCCTATATGCCCTACTCTTGCATTTGGAATAAGTCTTTCAAGCCCTTCTGACATTCCTAAGCCTGCTCTTAAAATTGGAACTATTACAGGTTTTTTACCCTTTATTATCGGAGCTTCCATTTCACAAAGAGGTGTTTGGATTGTTTTTGTTGTTATAGGGAGGTGTCTTGTAATCTCATACCCCATAAGATAGCCAATCTCATTAAGTAGTGATTTAAACTGCATTTTGTTACAGTTAATATCACGCATATGAGTAAGTTTATGTCCTATCAAAGGGTGATTAACAATAAATAGATTTTTTAATTCTTTATGTTCCAACATATTATGTACTTTCTACTGATTTAAGATATCTTTGCAATGGTGATTGTTCTACATATTTTATTACAGAATCTGGTTCGGTTATATTTTCTTTCATATCTTCACGCATGCCGTCAATCATTTCAGGAATATTATAACCTGGCAATGGTTCCCCTACACATTGCGATAAAGTAAAGTCTTCGTCAGACGTTAAGCCTTCTTCTTTTTTTCTTCTATTCATTATATCACGAAGTCTATCTGTGCAGGCTACTGCTCCATCAACATTTGCATGTTTGAGGCTTAACAAAAAATCTGTTTCATTCAATCTGTATGCATCATCAAATGACCTTATACATTCCAATATTGATGCTGAAGATATTTTTAAGACTTTATCATAAAATTGTTCACCTTTTTCTTTGATTTCATCAAAATTATCAAGCCTTGCAAGTACAATGGAAAATGTTTTGCCGTTTCTTGCCCTTCTTTCTAATTCTTTTGCCATATCAGATTCTAGCATTGATACTGACCTAAGCCCTGTCTTGCTATCAAGACCTTTATCCATTGCTACTATATCTTCTTCTATACGCCTGATATGGTTTATAAATTCATCATAAAGGTTAGAAAAATTATTAAATTCTTCATATGGTATTTTTTGTTCACCCAAAGTTTTGGTAAGTTCAACTACTTTTTTTGATGAGGAATGTAATTCCGATTGCATAGATACCAAACGGTTAAGTGTTATTGGGTCTATTGGATAATCTTCTTCTTCCTGTTTTTTAAGAAACTCACCAAATGATTTTGGCATTTCTAAGGTAAAATTCCTGTTTTTATCAGGATAGAATATAAATTTTATTATCCTACTGTACCAGCCTGAATGTTCCTCAAATAATGGGGACAATATTTTGAATACGTCACTTTTTTCATATGATAACGACATAATTTTTCCTATAAGCTAAGCTATATAGTTAGTGATTATATGATAAATTTTATCAGCTGTCTAATTAACTATCCATTCTTTTTCAAGTTCATCTAAATTATCTTCTTGTATAGCTTTTCTTACTTCTCTCATCAAAAGATTCATCATTGCTACATTATGTTGAGATAATATTTGAGTTCCCAAGAGTTCTTTGGATTTTAACAGATGATGGATATATGATTTTGAATATTTAGATGATGATGGATTTTCAAGATTTGCGTTAAGTGGAGTTTCATCATATTTAAATTTTGCATTCATAAGATTAATTTTATTTCCCGGAACTCCTTTGATAATTGCTCCACCATGTCTTGCCAATCTGGTTGGAGATACGCAATCAAAAGTATCTGTACCAAGACGAACATTAGCAAAAACATCATCTATTGCCCCTATTCCTAGCATATGCAATGGTCTGGAAGTATCCATATATTCTGAACATAGCGCAGAAATTTCATAGAATTGTTCTTTGGTTTCCCCTACTGACCCTCCTATTGCATTACCAAAAAACGGCATTTGAGCAGACCATTCTGCTGCTTCTTTTCGAAGGTCTAGGAATACTCCACCTTGCAAAATTCCATATAAAGCCTGTTTACCATTATCATGTTTTGTAAAATGTTCTATACATCTTTGCCCCCATCTATGCGACCTGTGCATTGATTTTCTTGTATATTCTTTATCCATGTGAAGTGCTGTACATTCATCAAACTGCATAATTAAATCAGCGCCTAGCTGTCTTTGTATGTCCATAGCTATTTCTGGGGAAAGAAAAAGTTTTTCACCTGTCTTGTATGATTTAAAGTAAGTTCCCTCTTCTGTTATTTTTAGCAGGCTTTTCTTTCTTGTTACATTTGTTTTGCCCCCTACTTTATTTCTTGCGATTAGCTCATTGGAATCTGCTCCATGCCCTAAGGAAAAAACTTGGAATCCTCCACTATCAGTTAACATAGGGCCGTCCCAACCCATAAATTTATGAAGACCTCCCATTCTTTCTATAAGCTCTCCCCCTGGTTGAATCATTAAATGATAGGTATTTGACAAGATTATATCTGTGCCCGCCTCTCTCATTTGGTGCGGGTGGAGATTTTTTATAGATGCTTTTGTACCACAAAAAATGAAATTGGGTGTTTGTATATCGCCGTGTGGCGTTGATAAAATCCCTAGCCTTGCTTTGGATTTATTCGATTTTTTTGTTATTTTAAATTTAAAATTTTTATAAAGAGACATTTTATTTTCCTAAAAAGACGAAAACCGCTGCCATTTTTAACAGCAACGGTTAAACAAAATTGTATTTTCTTAATATCAGGCTTTTTTAGCAGCTATCGCTTTTTCAACCTGCTCTTTATATGGGCGCAATGATTCATCAAGTTTAGTTTTTGCTGTAGATATCAAATATGCGTCAAGCCCACCTTTATGGTCAATTGTACGCATTCCAGATGCACTTACTTTTACTCTTATCATCTTACCTAAAGCTTCGCTGTACAAGCTTGTTTCTTGTACATTTGGAAGAAAACGGCGACGTGTTTTATTTTGTGCGTGGGAAACGTTATTTCCTGTCATCACACCTTTTCCTGTTATAACACAACGACGGCTCATCTTATTAATTCCTTATAAAATTCATGTTTTATTCAAATCAAAGGG
>JALTZE010000006.1 GCA_027051315.1 Micavibrio sp. | reverse complement strand
AAAACCTAAAATAGGAAGAAAAATATGAATTACTGGCTTGTAAAATCCGAACCATCAACTTGGAGCTGGGAAAATCATGTAAAAAAAGGCACTGAACACTGGGACGGAGTAAGAAATTATCAGGCTTCTAACAATATGAAATCTATGAAAAAAGGAGATTTAGCTTTTTTCTACCACTCTGTAAAAGAAAAACAAATAGTGGGAATAGTAGAAGTTGTAAAAGAATATTACCCAGATTATACCGATAAAACAGGTCGCTTTGGAATGGTTGATTTTAAAGCAATAAAACCATTAAACAAACCCGTTACCCTTGCACAAATCAAAGAACATCCAGATTTACAAAATATGGCATTAATTAAACAATCAAGACTCTCAGTAATGCCGGTATCAGAAAATGAATGGAAAATAATCTGCCAGTTAGGAGATATAGAGTCATAACTCATTTCTTTCGCTTTTCTTTAAAAAAATCCTTAAGCAATTTTCCTGCCTCTTCACCTTTAACAGAATAATTTACTTCTGGTTTATGATGGCAAGTTTTCTGCTCAAAAAACCTCACACCATTTACAACCGCCCCTCCTTTTTCATCAAAGGCAGCAAATATAATTCTTCTTATTCTTGCAAAACTTATAGCTCCAGCACACATTGTACAAGGCTCTAAAGTTACATATAAATCAAATTCAGGAATACGTTGCGCTCCTACCTTATCACACGCTTCCCTAATAACTAAAATTTCCGCATGCGCAGAAGGGTCGTTAAGCTGTATTGTCCTGTTGCCATTTTTTGCAACTATTTCTCCTGTTTTTGAATTAACAATAACAGCACCAACAGGAACTTCATTCCTGTTTTTTGCTTTAATTGCTTCTTCCATTGCGACAGACATTAGTCTATGTTCATATTCATCACTCATATAATAAAGAATAATACATAAAATGGATAAAGAGAATAAAAAATCAGGCGAAAGAATAGCAAAAGTAATAGCAAGAGCAGGAATATGTTCTCGCCGTGATGCTGAAAAAATGATTGCATTAGGACAGGTTAAACTTAATGGAAAAGTTCTAAAAACTCCTGCCACTCTTGTAACAGATAATGATGTTATCATGGTTAAGGAAAAAAAACTTCCAAAAGCAGAAAAAACCAGATTATTTCTATATCACAAACCAGCCGGTCGTATTACAACAAACAAAGACAAACAAAATCGCCCTACAATTTTCGAAGCACTACCCAAAGATATGCCAAGAGTTGTTTCCGTAGGGAGATTAGATATGAATTCTGAAGGCTTGCTTCTTCTTACTAATGACGGAGAACTAGCTAGATATCTTGAACATCCCAAAACTGGCTGGAAAAGAAAATACCGCGTTCGTGCATTTGGCAAAGTAGATTACAACAAGCTAGAATCTTTAAAAAATGGAATAACATATGAAGGAATAAAATATAATTCTATAGAAGCAAAATTCGAAAAAGAACAGGGAAAAAATAACTGGCTAGAAGTAACATTAAAAGAAGGCAAAA
>JALTZE010000005.1 GCA_027051315.1 Micavibrio sp. | reverse complement strand
ATTAATGATTGTATAAAAGAATTTGAGAGAGTTAAAAAAGAAGCATCAAAACTTAGCTGATATTGGCTTGGTTAAAAGAGATTAGCTATAGAACATTCATTAATTACAAGCTGGGTCGTCAGGTGTATCGGTTGATGTCATTCTTTTAATCCAAATTCTAAAACAACGTGAACCTGCAGGACAGGTCAAGTTTGCTCCCCCTGGTATTAATGTGTCGCTGGTTATTGTAATTGCCGAAGATGAAGCATCAAAATATTCTGCTTCACAATCTGAATATAGTGAATCCAATTTTGATAGTGCATCATCTATAAATGCATCGCTTTTGGTGGATTCTATCCAATAAAATACTCCGTCTTCTCCTGCATAATATCTCCATGGATTAAACATATTTGGTGGTGGTGGAAGAAACTTTCCTGAATTTGCTCCAAATATTCTTGTGTGATTTACATCATCACCTGGATTACCTGGGCATCTTATATATTCAAGATTATCATTTGCTGCAACCCCATCAGAAGAAGCCGTGAAATATGTATGATTTGGCATTATTGGATAGGGATGATTAAACTGTGCTGATGCTGTTATTGCCCCACTATCTCCATTTGGATAAATTAAAACACATTCATCGATTGCTGCTTTTATAATTCTTATTTGAGCAGACACATCAGATACTAGACGAGCAGCATTTTGTGACCTTGTTTGCTGTGAAGACGAATCCATAAAAGTAGCGGTAAGAGCAGCAAGCAACGCAATTGCTATCAATATATATATAAGTGCACTGCCATTTTGATTCTTTAACAATATATTACCTATATTTTTGATATTATCTTTCTACCAAAACGTGATAATAAACATATGTATTGCTTGTACCTTCTTCGAAACAGCCAAAAGGTTGCCCTACAAAGTCGCTTGATATCTTATTACCGTCAGTTGTTGGAAATGTATATGTGTCATCCATATAATTTGTAAGGTCTGTACTATTAAGACCTGTTACATTAGGTACACCGTCACCATCAGGGTCATTAATAGATGTTACAATTATACCATATCTCTCATTTAATTGTTCGCACATACTTTCATTTATTCCAACCAGATAAGCCACTATATCATTACCATTACCGCTGCCTACATCTGTTAAGCCAATGCTTTCTATCTGAAGTTCTGCATTATAAATCCACCTTGTTGCAGTTTGATTTGCCATTATCTCAGCAGGAGCAAGAGTATATGAAGCACCTCCACCATTTGTGTGAAATACGGCTCTTTTTTCCTCTGCTGGAGTATCAATAGGTTTTCCTGCCCCAAAATCTGTTGGGCTGTTAAATAATAAGGAAGTATCATCTATTCCAGCAAGTGTCATTCTGATTATTGATGTTCTTACTGATGAGGGATATTGAGTAAGCTGTGAAGACCTTATTAGAGTTGTTTCTTTATCTACTGTTCCTCCCCCTGACCGGCTTGACTGTGTAACAGCGTATGAAAGTGCAGCAAAAAGAGCAACAGCAATCAGGATAAGAAATAATACATTTCCTCTTTCTGTAATTTTATCATTTTCAATATAATTAAACTTCATTTTATATTCTCCAAGCGAAATACGCCCTTAACATCATATTATTCAATAACAGGCATTTCTACCTTAACTTCATTAATTTTTATAGTTGCCCTCAACTTATCTTTATCACATTCACGACCGACACACATATTTTCTAGATTAACTCGCCAACCTTGACCTCCATTTTGCATATGCCCCATAGCTTCCCTAAACTGCCAAAAATCCTTAGGCTCACTACCAACTATTGTGACAGTATTACCATTAATTGAAAATGTAAGTCCATCATATTGCCCTTCAATTTTTTTTACAAATTTTTCTATAGCTGCTTTACTTACCGGTCTATTTTTTAATTCTGGAACCATAGGCTTTAGCGCTTCGGTTTCTGCAAGTTCAATTCTTTTTTCAGTCAACTCCTCAACTTTTACAGTAGTAAATAAACCCAAAGCACCTGCCGAAATCCAAGATATGCCAGCAGCT
Source organism: Micavibrio sp. (assembly GCA_027051315.1). Lineage (GTDB taxonomy): Bacteria > Pseudomonadota > Alphaproteobacteria > Micavibrionales > Micavibrionaceae > JALTZE01. The sequence goes on along the minus strand of JALTZE010000005.1, from coordinate 5,717 downwards.
ATCAAAACTGCATTACCAACATTATTTGGCATTTTCTCAAGAAAACGATTTAAATCATCAGCCGCCTGAGGACTTAAATAACGTTGCAATGCTCTCCAATCAAGTTTGTTTAAACCACTCACTTTTTCAACCTTTAATTTATAAAGACAAAAATATGTCTATTAGATTCTACACAATTATTAAAATATAACAAGCCCTTGAAGCTTATTTAGTACCCCTTATTCTAACTCTTCCATCTTTTTCCAATCCTGGCTGTACTTTGGCATATAATCCTGGAAGCCCTCCACTATATGCTTGGGGAACCAGCGCCTCCCATTCTACTCTACCGCCTTTTTTTACTTCGAATCTGGTTAATGTACCATCAATAGATGATAATATATCGGAAATTTCCTGAACTCTTACCATATAGCGGATAGCATCACTTTGCAGAGCCTTATATGCACCTAACATAAGGTTTTCTGATACTCTTATGGTGTTTTGCTTTACTGCCTGAAGATTTCTATCAACAGCATTGGTCATACTATATTCGACCCCCAAAACGGCTATACATATAAAATTAATAGTTAAACCAGCAATGAGTAAAACTCGTGCTGTTGCCCGCGAAAGCTTTTCAGTTTTTAATGAACGATTTTTCCAAGGAACAATATCAGCCATCTTATGGTTTATAGTTATGAAATTAGCCTCCATACTTTGTACTCTTGGCAAAATAGTTCTTGCAGCTCCTATGTAAAGCTGCATTCTACCTGTGTCAGCCTCCCATCTAAGGGCGGCTGCCGTACCTTCTTGTTCATATATATATACTGTTTCTGTATCCCAAAACTCACTATTTCCTGGTAATGCTGCTGCTAAAGGACACCAACTGTCAGGATTTGAGGCAAGGGCTGAGCTTGGGCATGCCAAATACCAACATTTTCCTTCATATATTGTATAAGTATAATTAACTTTTTCAGTGCTACAGGCTTGAGAAGCCGCATTCCATACTGCTTCGTCTTCTGTTCCTGGTACATAGGGTACCGCCCCCCCTACTAATTCTGGAGGAAGGTATGGGCTTAGTTCAGAAACAAAATGTTTTGATTCTCCTGCCAATATATCTGACATAGACGGTTTAGGGCGCTTTTGTATCTTGTTACCCTCATTTTGATTATTACTAGCTGATGAATCCATTTTTCACTCCTTTTATAGCGCACCTTGCATTAGACCGCCCATCATACTATCCATAGACATATTCATAACAGTTAGGGCGTAAATAGCACTACCGAAGGCTATTGCCAAATATAATCCAGTTATACCAAAAGCCAACCATACAATCAAAGAGTGTTTTGTCTTTGCTGCTTGTGCTCTCATTTCCGATATAGATTCCATCACTGTTGCCACCTGTTTTATATCAGCCAAGCTTGCAAGTTCTAGCCTTTCCCCTTTATTCAACGGTGGTCTATCAAGAGCAGCGCCAAGACTTACCCCTCGTTGTAAATCTTTTGCTGTATTTATCCAATATTCATAAACTTCTGGTATTGAAGATGCTTCTGCTGATTGCTCCAACGTTGAATTTATTGGAACGGAACCTTTTAACATTCTGCTTGCTGCCGCCATTGAGTCTGCAAAGCCTAAGTCCCTTAAATAACTACCTATTAAAGGAATTTTTCTTACTATCCTTGCTGTTGGCCAATCTCTTTTTCCTCTATTCATGAAAAAAGATATTATTGCCCACACCATAAATACGGTTATGGCTATAGCCATATAAATAAGGGTATCCCAAGTAAGTTCAAGACTTGATACCACTTGCTCAAAACGTTCTAATTCTTCTGGGTCTTGTGGTGGGTTACCTCTAAACCAGTCTAGAACCATATCTTTACCATAATATAGGCTGGAAACTATAGTAAAAACATCAAAACCAAGCCATGATAATGTTCCGACTATTGCTCTGGTATTTTTTCTTTTGAGAGTTATAGCCTGAATAGCATGAGGAATTCCCTCAGCCAGTTTGTTAGCCTTTTCACTTGCTGCTAATATTGCCAAAGTTCCATGGTCAAAAATCCTTAAAGATTTAAGGGCATCAATTACGCTTAATCCTCTGGATAGTGCTTCCCTTGCTGGTGCTAATATATTTTGCCTAGTGGGATTTGTTTCTGCTTGTATAATATTCCAAAGGGCAACACCTGGTGAAGTCGCCGTAGAACGAAATTGAATACCACGTAATAGCTGAACCTGCCACCAACTTGACCTTGCTATCAATCTTTCAAGAGGGGTTCTTTCATATGGTCTGATTGTCAAAACATAACCGCCATTTTTTTTTACAGTTTTACGAACCTCATCTTGAGTAGGCAGGTAGAAAGTTTCGGTTTTTACCTTTGTACCGAATTTACTATCATATGCTATTTTTGCAATCCATTGCTGCATATATTAACCTTTTACATTCATCATAGTTAACTTTCTATATAAGATAGAGCAGACCTAGGGTCAATCAAACCACTTGTAACCAAATCTATTAGCCCCTCTTTTCTTGTATGAATAATTACACCTTCCTCTCCAAGAAGGTCATTAACATTATGAAGAAGTGCCTTATATATATCGTTTCTTTCTGAAGGACCTAAATTTATCAATAATGCGTCAAGTAATAATGTACGCCCTGATATTCCTGTTCGGTTACATAAATCACATCCACTTACATTGTGCTTTTTCACCGAAACATCTTTTGAAATATTTAGTAATTCCAGCTCCATATCGCCAAGTTCCTCGCCTGCTGTTGTTTTATGTGCACAACCTTGACATAGAGTCTTTACAAGCCTTTGATTTAAAATAGCTCTGACTTGCTGAGAAAGGGTATAGGTTGATGCTCTTTCACGCTGATGAGGCATTAAAGAACGAAGACGTTCAAAAGTTTGTAAAGCAGTATCGGCATGAACCGTAGATATAACAGTATGTCCTGATTCTGCTGCTTTTAGAGCTGTTTCAACTGTATCACCGTCACGCATTTCACCAATTACTATGTAATCTGGGTCATGACGCATAGCAGCACGAATTAAATCAGCAAATTCACCACCTGGCATACCTGGTTTTACTTGCCATTGTGTAGCGTATCTTAATTCATATTCAATCGGGTCTTCGATAGTAAGGACGTGCCTTCTCCTTCTATCTATTTGTTGAACACATGCATATAAAGTTGTTGTTTTACCAGAACCTGTAGGTCCCGAAAGCATTATAAGTCCTCCACCCCCTTTGATTTCAGGGGATAATAATTTTGCCAAATTATCACCAACATCTTCGTGACGTCGGAAAAGTTCGTCAAAGCCTTTTAGTGATGCTCTATCAAGAAGACGTAAGGTCAATTTTTCACCATCTTGTGCCTGAGGACCAGCAGCAACCCGAACATCAATTGAACGACCTTGCCATGTAAAGGTAAATCTTCCGTCTTTTGGTGTTGTTCTGTCACCAAAATTAAGCCCCGCATCACGTTTTAGTAATGTTGTTAACCTAGCCATTGCATCAGGTGGAAGTAAATGCATAGGAACCAAATCACCATCAATCCTATATCTTATCCAGTTAGGACTATCGGGATTATTATCTTGTAATAAATGAACATCGGAAGCTCGCATTTGCAGTGCTTCTGCCATCATATCACGTTGGAATTGATTAAGAAGAAGACCATTATCTACATCAAAAAGCCATTGAGAGAGAGTTTTTTCACATCTATCCGCCGAAAGGTCATGAACGGAACGTAAAGTTTCTAATAATTCACCTCTATCCCATACTTCTATCTCTATTTTGTCTACTTGCAAGCCTGACCTGTTAGCGGTGGATATTAGCGCCTCTATCTGCCTGTCATTTAAATCATATAATGGAGCAATTTTAAGTACTGACTTTTCTAGCCCCACTAAATGGATACTTAAAGGCAACCATGACTGGACAGGTAAGATAGCTCTTAGCTGGTCTCCACTTGCACTATCCCTTATTCCTTCTTCTTCATAGTCGGAAGGAGAAGTTCCTCCTGCCATTTCTAAAAGCTGTTCGGTTGTTTTTGAATGTCCCCGTCCGACAAGAAGTGAACGCTCTCTTTGAACCATATCAAGATATCGTTCACGACCTTCGGTTGACCTTAATTTTCTCCTGTCCCAGCCTGTTCGGCGTTCTATACCGTCAGGTGGTCCTTTATCTTGTTTCCTACGGTCTTTTTTTTTGCGTCCATCATCTATGTTAGATGAAACAGCAACCATCTCTTCTTTACCATTTTTTGAAGATATATCATTGTCCATATGTATTACTCCCCGACTGCGAGGTACTAGAGCTTGTAGAGCTGTTTACCGAACCTGAGGTATAGCCTGATGTAGAATTTGATGAATAGCCGGAAGTTGAATTTGCATTTGATGTGCTTGTATATCTGCCTACAGATGACAACGATTTATCAAATAACAAAATAACTTTTTCTGTTCCACTTATAAATTCTACTCCCGTATCAATGATATTTATTTTCCATGATACCCCACCCATAACAACATCTTGTCCCTGTTTTACTACCCTGCTACCACCTGGTCCTGCGATTATTGCTTTATCTTTTGCATGTGTGGTTACAACAAAGCCATCAAGAACTTCTGTTTTATCGATTTGTTGAACTTGTACGCCGTCAATTTCTACGATAGCTTTCGAATCATTGCTGACTGCTTTTCTAGCTGCTCCACGAACTGGTATAACTAAGACTCCCCTTGCCCCATCATGAATAATTTGCAAATCATCAATTATTGCTCCTTTTCTTGGAGGTGACCAATTTATTGTAAGAGGACAAGCCTCTATTGGTTGGAGCTTTCTTTTTAACATACATCCTTTTTTTGCTATTGAAAGGCCGTTGTCTGTTCCTGACAATGAGATATCCAATATATTCATTTCTGTATCTCCGACATTAACCATTGATACAGTTATTGCTGAAGAATTTTCTATATTATTGCCAAAATTAATTTCAGAAGATGATGACACAAGAAGACCTCTTCCTGGTACAGCTTCTGGAAAAACATTTGCTGCTTTTGATGTCTCTGGCGTGAATTCACCTATAAGATTAACACTAGTTATTGCAGAAGGTCCTGTATGTTCGATTATAAGAAAACCTTGAGAAGGACCTTTTTTCTGTGGTGTCCAGCTTACAGTTGCTATACATGATTCACCTGTTTTTAATCTTGCGCAATCGGAATTTACGGAATAACCTGATTGTGATGAAGCTTTAACAGATATATCTTTTATATCTATTGTTTCGGACATAATATTTCTGAATATTATAGATTTTACTAGAGTCTGGCTAGAGTCCAAACTCCCAAAATCTACTTCGGAAGGTATTGTTTCCACATCGCTGGAAAGAGCTTCTTCACCATCTGAATTATCTTCTACATTTCCTGTTAAGGTTGCAGTTACAAGACGAGATTTACCACTATGCCCCATAAGCATTTCAACTCTCCATGCACCTTCTTGAAGACCTTTAACTGCTACTACCACTGCACATTCTGCAAAAGAGGGTAATTCACCTTTTGCACATTGATTTAATGTTATACTTGAAGATACTGTTGAAGACGGATAAAGATTTATTCTTTCTACTTTTACTGGTCTGCTGCTTTCATTTCTAAAAAGAACCACAACACTTGCAGTTGCACCAATAGATACTGAACCGCCATCAACTTCGCTTTCAACAGCAACCAAACCATCTCCAGATGTAGCATTACCGCTTGCACTCCTAGCGA
>JALTZE010000004.1 GCA_027051315.1 Micavibrio sp. | reverse complement strand
ATATTAAAGAAGGCGACAAAGTTTTATTAAAGATAGATAAAAACACTAGAATATTAAATGCAAAATGTCACTCAGCAGGTCATATTATACAGGGCATTGTAGAAAATAGTTATAACATGAGAGCTATTAAAGGCTATCATTTTCCAAAAGGTTCTTATGTAGAATTTATAGGGGAAAAGCCAGATGACTTATCATCTTTCATTGTAGATATTAATGAAAAAATAGCTGCTTTCATAAAACAAGGGCATGAAATAATTGCTAAATTTCTTAAAATTGATGAGTTAAAGAAAATAAATAAAAATATTATGTTACCAAAGTCATTCTCTGGCAATAATGATGTGAGAGTAATTATAATTGAAGGAATTAATTTGCCAGTACCATGTGGTGGAACACATATAGCAAATACTAATGAATTTCAATTAATAGAGGTAACTAAAGTCAAATCAAAAAAAGGGAATATACGAATGAGCTATAATTTTGTATAATTGCGGTGGTCACATGTATGACACACTTTACGGACATTATTTATCTAACCAGGAAGGTTAACGGACATTTTTTATAGTCTAATGCGAGGTTACTGTTAGATAACAGACACTATTTCGACAAAACAGAAAGGAAGGTCACATCGTGTTAAAACCACCTCTTTCTGTCGTCTATGAACTTACAGACCCAACAAAAGAACGGCAACTTATACATTCACAAAAACCCATTGGTAAGGAAAATATACTGGCAACGTCTTGAAAAACTCTGCAAACTTCTTGAGAGGCACACCTGTGCATCAGACAAAGTGCTAGACGAAGGAGGAAGAGTTTTAAGATGAGTATCTTGACTACAGAAAAAACACCGTATCCAAAAATACCTATAGAGCAGATCGTTTAGCTCTTGAAAAGTTCATTGAGTTCTACGGAAATAATCCTCTTTCCAAAATAACAAGCTCTGTTCTGTCAAAATATATAGCTTACTTAAAATCCCTCAATCTAAAACCTAACTCTTGCAACAATTACATAAGACATCTAAAGATAGCACTTAGAGTAGCTTCTGAATGGGGATATTTAAATGAAAAAGTTATCAGATCTCTAAAAACTTTTAAAGTAGACCAAAAAAAGATTGTTACGCTGTCAGAGGAGGATATTTTAGAGCTTCTGAAAACAGCAGGACAGTATAAATATAAGTTTATGCAAACTGCTATAGCAATAATGTATTATACGGGGATGAGTAGGGCAGAAATTACATCCAATATCTATATAGACAAAAATCACATATATTACAGACGAGTAAAAACAAAAAAATAGTTGCAGTTCCAATTGCAGAAGGACTAAAACCTTACATATCACATTTAAAACCAGGCAAGAAGTACAAAATTATACCATGGAAAGACAGCAGAACGTTTTCAAAGCATTTCAGTGAAAGGGACTGTCTCCTGAACTGTGTAAATTATAATTCCCTCTCATGAGGGTATCCTTTCTTCAAAAAGTATCACAAGCTGGGAATAGATAGATGGCCAGTCTTTTAC
>JALTZE010000003.1 GCA_027051315.1 Micavibrio sp. | reverse complement strand
AAATATATATTATTTTGCTATATACTATTCTTATGAAAAACACAGCTAGAAAATTACTACTAACATCTATGATGATGTCCATGATGATTATCGGCAGAAGATAAGCCTTCTGCCACCTAAGCGGGTGTGGCGTAAATATTCTAGCGCATTCCATAAAATCAATAATTAAATCAATGAAAAGGAATAAACCGTTAAGATAAGCGGGTAATTAATATATGAGGAATGTTATGACAAAAATTGCGGTAATATTTAAAGAAGAATCTGGAAAAAGTTGGGAAATAAAAGTTAATGAGAAATTGGTTGATGTTCTTTGTGAAGAAGATATTCCAAAACATCTAAAACCAAATGATAATGAATCAATAAGTGATAAGATAAAAACATGTTATTCCATATGCTTCAATAGCGTTGTGGATATGATATTGGATAGAAATAATTCTGTTACTGATGATGTAAAATTAGGACGTATGCCTTCAATATTTGACCCTATAGAGTCTCCAAAAGAAAATAATAATCCACCTCCCTCAATATCCGAAGATGAAGCCATAGAGCAAAGTAGAACCTATGCTATTCCAGTTGCCAGAAGATACTTATCTATGAAGCTATAAAAAAAAGCGGATAATTCCGCTTTTTCCCTGCTTCTCATAGATATAGCTAGGATATATCAGGCAACTTTTATATCTTCGCCTGATGCTGCTGGAACAGCATTACCGTTTTCTTCAAATTCTTCTGGAGTGATTTGTTTTTTCTTCGTTGGTATTTGATATGCAAGCACGGCATGTTCAGCACAATATGGTAAACCTGTTTCGGATTTGCATCCACAAAAACCAAAATTCACATCTTTAGGGTCACCCAAAGGCCATCTGCACATATTTTCTGTTAACTTCTCAAGCTTTACAGCGGGTTCTGTCCTCTTTTTCTCAGTAACAGCCTTTACTATCTGTTGCCTTGTCGCAGCAATAGAAACTTTTGTTTTTGCTTTTTCTACCTTCTTTTTAAGAGCAGCCTTTTTATTATTTTGTTGTATAGGAGAAATTCTTGAAGCAAGCTTAAGCCTATGCGCCTTACCTATAACGGCATTTCTTGTAACTCCTTCACCTAATTCTTTGGCGATTTCTGCTGCTGTTTTGCCTTCTCCCCAAAGTTGCCTCAGAAGTGTTACGCGTTCATCTGTCCAACTCATTCAATATCCTCCACTTGAGCTTAGTCAATCAAATAAATATTTGATTCAACTAGATAAATATAATTGTATCCCTTAATGATTAGAGTGTAGCAAATGAACGAATCACTGCACAAGATTCAGCGAATCAAAAAAAATCTTTATCCACATTTTCATCAAAATTTGATTTTTATTATTTAGGTAATAGCTTGATTAAACGGAAGGGTCTAATCCCCATGCAATATAACGTTCAGGGTCGTTACTCCAGTTTTCTTTAACTTTTACAAATAATTTAAGGTGAATAGTACAACCCATAAATTTTTCTATATTTTTTCTTGAACGCTCACCAAGCTGTTTTATTTTTGTTCCAGCTTTCCCAAGAATTATTGCTTTTTGGCTATCTTTTTCAACATATATAATTTGACTTATCTTTATACTGCCATTATCAAAATTTTCCCATTTTTCTGTTTCAACAGTAATGGCATAGGGCAATTCTTTATGAAGCTGCAGATATATCTGCTCTCTGGTAATTTCCGCAGCTATCATTCTTGCGGGCATATCTGTTATATCATCTTTATCAAAGATAAATTCATTTTCAGGTAATTCATTTGCCAAAGAATTTTTTAAATCATCAATACCCTTTCTTTTAAGTGCAGATATCATAAATGTTTTATCAAAATCTAACATTTCATTAAGTTCTGCTGATAGTTCAAGTAATTTTTGCGGGGTAATTTTATCTATTTTGTTTATTGCAAGCCATATAGGTCTTTTATCACCAAGCTCACGCTCTTTCTTTAACCTATCTATTATTTGTTTTGCATCATGATTGATGGCTTTATTACTCGCATCAATCAAAAGCAAAATTATATCAGCGTCCATCATTCCTTGCCATGCTGCTGATACCATTGCTCTATCTAGTTTCTTTCTTGGTTTGAATATACCAGGAGTATCAATCATTATAATCTGGCTATTTTCTTCAGTAATTATCCCTAAAACCCTAGTTCTAGTTGTTTGTACTTTCGGGGATATAATAGATATATTTTCCCCTGTCATAAGATTTATCAATGTGGATTTACCAGCATTAGATGCCCCCATTACAGCAACAAATCCGCATTTTGTATTATTTTTTTTATTCATTATCTTTTATCTTTTCTAAAAATAAGGCCGCTGCTTTTTTCTCAGCCTCCCGCTTAGAAGAGCCTTTTGCAGTAATCTCACTATATCCTGATATATGAAGTGATATAACAAAAACAGGGCAATGGTCAGGACCATTTCTTTCTATAATTTTATATTCTGGAATCCCCAATTTTCTAGCTTGTGCCCATTCTTGTAATTCTGTTTTGGGGTCTTGTGGTGGCTTTACCATCATATCAATTTTATCTGCCCATAATTTTCCTATAATTTTTTTACATGGCTGTAAATCGCCATCAAGATATATCGCCCCTAGCAATGCCTCCATAGCATTAGCAAGCAGATGAGCATTATTAGACCCACCAGTAGATTTTTCTGATTCAGAAAATTCCATATATTCTCCTAAATCAATCTCCTTGGCTATTAATGCAAGTGTTTTACCGCTAACCAAGGCGGAATGTCTTTTGGCAAGACCTCCCTCATCTTCATCTGGATATTTTTTGAATAATATATCGGCAATTACTATGCCTAAAACTCTATCTCCTAAAAATTCCATTCTTTCATTATTAAGATTATTCTTTGCGGCAAAGCTTGAGTGAGTAATAGCCTCTTCTAGCAAGTTAATATTTCTAAACTTCCAGCCTATTAATTTTTGTAATTTATCAAGATTACTCATTACTTTCTTATTCTTTTTCTAACGAAATAGATGGAGATATAGAATTAAATATACGACTATATCTTATCGTTATAGGCCATTTCCAAAATTCAAAAAAACGAGCCTTACCATTAGTGGAGAAAAATATAAATTCAGCCCTACCTACAAAATTATCAAGCGGCACAAATCCGACATGTTCTTGTACTCTACTGTCTCTGGAATTATCTCTGTTATCTCCCATCATAAAATAATGTCCCTCAGGAACTGTATATTCAGGAGTATTGTCCAAAGGATGTATATCATCTTCTTCATATATGGTATGCATCACACCATTTGGTAGAGTTTCGATATATTCAGCTACTCTTTTTGTTCTACCGCTTCTGTCTTCTATTTGTTTATATCCGACAAGTTCTCTATCTACTTTCTTTCTATTTATATATAGCTTTCCTCCAATAACTTGTATTTTATCTCCGGGTATTCCGATAACTCGTTTTATATAATCTGTAGAAGTATCTGTAGGAAGCTTAAACACAGCAACATCACCTCTTTTAGGAGTATCTTGCCATATTCTTCCTTCAAACTCTGCTATACCAAAAGGAAATGAATATTGACTATATCCATATGATGTTTTGGATACAAAAAGATAATCACCAACCAAAAGAGTGGGTTTCATAGAACCAGAAGGAATATTAAACGGTTCATATAAAAAAGTTCTTATTATACCTGCAAGTAAAAGGGCGAGTATCAGAGTTTTTGCAAGCTCTCCCCATTCTTCCTTTTTTTCCTCACATGGTTTTTCATTTATTTGCTTATCTATTTCTTTTTGTTCAGTCATTTTTAATATTCTTTTGTTTTTTACCTATAAATTTATGTTCTACATAATCATTACCAAAAAAGAAAGTAATGTTTATTTTTTTATTTCTATTATGGCAAAGGCCTGCGCATAAGGATACTCATCACTCATAGATATATGTACTATTCTATCGCCAAGCTTTTCCAATGCTTTACCTTTAATTATTGCAAATGGTTTGCCATTTCTATCATTTTCAATGGATATTTCTTTCATTTTAATACCATCAGAAAATCCAGTACCCATAGCTTTCGCAATAGCTTCTTTTGCTGCAAATCTTTTTGCAAAGGCAGATATTTCCAACCCGCCATTTTTTCTTTTTTTGGCTGTTTCTATTTCTTTTTCGGTAAAGCATCTGTGAAGAAATTTATCACCAAATTTTTTTATAGATTTTTCTATTCTCCTAATATCAACCAAATCATTTCCGATGCCGCTAATCGTCATTTATCTTGTCCTGTAATTTCTTTGGCAACTTTTTTTATTCTACGTTTCTTAATTGTCATTTTCGCAGCTTTTGCATTTCTAATAAGAATATAAAATACGGCAAAATATAAAGGCCATAAAATAATGGCACAAATATACCCGCCAACTGTCATAGGGATAATAAAATCCATATAATTTGTAAAAATATCGGTCATAGTAATATTTTGTGCCATTTCAGGAATATCGCTATTAAGACCTGCCAAATCAAGTACATACATACCTGTTTCATAGCTCATAAAAAGAAGGAAAGGGAAAGTCCACGGATTACCCCATAATGTCCCAATAGCAGAAGCAATCAGATTACCACGTATTATATAAGTTATAATTAATGCTTGTATAATATGAGTCCCGAAAATAGGAGTAGAAGATATAGCAGCTCCAGAGGCAAGCCCAGCAGCAATTGAGTAATTATTACCAGAAAGCCTTATTGTTCTGTGCATAACATATCTAAAGAATCTTTTCCAACCCATCGAAGGCCAAATAAATTCCCCTATATGCGATGTTATTTTTCTTGGCTTTCTACGTTTGAACATCTTTCCTAGCAATTTGACTTAATCTATAACCATATTCGATTGATTATGGATATAAAATATATTTTTATTCTGGCTGACATCAGCTATGATAGTTTTATATCACAGTAAATAATATTTGGCAGAAATTTTTGAATATTAAATACCATTTATAAGAAACTTTTTATCTCCCCCTTGCTCTTTCTACTTCAGCAACAAGGAGTAGCCCTCAACGCAGCAATTATGTTATTTAAATGTTTTGTATTATTAACATAAACATCAATCATCATTTCCCAAAAATCAACGGTTCTGTTAGTAATTTTCAGATTAATGATATTACCACCATTTTTACCAATAACAGTAGATAATGTTCCAAGAGCACCAGGTTCATTTGCAAGAGTTATCTCCATTCTCCCAACGTGGGCTTCTGGTGAATCAGAGCCCTCTCCCCATGAAATATCAAGCCATCTTTCAGGCGTATCAGCAAAAGTTTCAAGTGTTTCACAATCAATAGTATGAACAGTAACCCCTTTACCTGTTGTAACTATACCGACAATTCTATCACCAGGTAATGGGTGGCAACATCTGGCAAAATGTACAGCCATACCAGGTATCAGCCCCTTTATAGGCATGGGGCCGTCTTTCCTTTCTTTTTGCGATGTACGATTCTCTATAAGCTGCCCCTCTTCATCAAGTGGGACTTTTGGCGGAATGGTACGATGTGCAGGGAATATGGTCTTAAATACATCTCTTGCTACTATATTACCAGAACCAATACCTGCATATACATCATCTGCATTTTCTGCTTTAAACTGTTCTGTTACCCCATTTACAGCCTTTTCAGTAAATTCATACCCTTCCTGTTTGAATATTTTTTGTAGCATAGCTTTACCAAGCGATATATATTCGTTTCTTTGTTGAGCACGTATATATCTTTTGATATGTGACCTTGCTTTCCCAGTAACAACAAATCTTTCCCAAGTAGGTGATGGATTCTGATTTTTAGCTGTTACAACTTCAACTTGGTCACCATTTTGCAATTTTGTGTTAAGGGGAGCAATTCTCCCGTTTATTTTAGCTCCGACACATTTGTTTCCAACATCTGAATGCACTGCATAAGCAAAATCAATAGGAGTTGCACCATTGGGAAGCTCTAAAAGGTCACCTTTAGGAGAAAATACATATACTTGCTCTTGGAACAGTTCCAATTTAGTATTTTCCATTAATTCATCTGTACCGGTTTGGTCAATTATTTCCAGAAGCTCACGCAGCCACCTGTATTTTGATGCATCTTGCGCTTTTTTGTTTGAGCCGCCTTCAGATTTATACGACCAGTGAGCAGCAATACCAAGGTCTGCTTCTTTATGCATTTCATCAGTTCTTATTTGTATTTCAATACGCTGATTCTCAGGACCAATAACTGTGGTATGAATAGAACGATAACCATTAGGCTTAGGTGTTGAGACATAATCTTTGAATCTTCCAGGAACGGTGGGATATTTAGAATGAATAATTCCTAACACATGATAACATTCACCAATATCTTTGACGACAACACGAAAAGCCATAATATCTGATAGCTGTTCAAAAGATATATTCTTTCGTTGCATCTTTTTCCATATTGAATATCTAGTTTTTTCACGCCCTGTTATTTTTGCTTCTATCCCTTCTTTTTTGACTAGGAATTTCAATTCTTCCATAATTTTATTTACAAGGTCATTACCCTCTTGTCTTAGGAATGATAGGCGGTTTGTTATGCTTTCTCTGGCTTCTGGATTTAAATAGCCAAAAGCAAGGTCCTCAAGCTCTTCTTTTATTTTATGAGTACCAATACGTTCTGCAAGTGGTGCGTATATTTCCAAAGTTTCTCTGGCAATTCTTTTTCTTTTTTCTGGTTTTGATATATGATGTAATGTTCTCATATTATGAAGCCTGTCTGCAAGCTTAACCAAAAGAACTCTAATATCTTCCGACATGGCCAAAACAAGCTTTCTAAAATTCTCTGCCTGTTTTCCCTCTACTGTTTGTAGCTCTATCCTAGTAAGTTTTGTAACGCCATTAACAAGATTTGCGATTTCTTCACCAAATTCTTTTTTTATATCGTCATATGTAACATCTGTATCTTCGATAGTATCGTGTAAAAATGCTGTAACTATGGTTGCTTGGTCCATTCCCATTTCAGCTAGCTGAATCCCTACTTCCAAAGGATGTGTGTAATAAGGGTCACCCGAAGCCCTCAATTGTTCTCCGTGTTTTTCTTTGGCAAATTTATATGCTCGTTTAATAATATCCTCGTCAATTTGTGGGATATTTTTTTTTATCTGCTGTAATAAATCTGTTTCTGTTATCATTATACTTTCCGCAGTAAGGTAGCTATTGCACCAGAGTAACAAAAAAACCGACCAATATCTACGGTCGGCTTTCTATTATTTAGGGTTATGACCCTATGATTTTTTTTAAATTAACTATTATCGCCGATACTCATTCCAGCAAGACTATGCAAAGAAGGCGTTTCATCGGCATTATTTGCTTCATCGTCCGAGCCGCCCCATTCATCTTCACCATCCATAAGGTCAATCATTTCTTCATCATCATCTTCATCAATAGAGGCAACTCTTTGGTGAGATTTTATGAAATCCTCTTTAAGTGCTTCTGGGCTAATTTTGTCTTCTGCAATCTCTCTTAATGCTACAACAGGATTTTTGTCATTATCTCTTTCAACAAGAAGAGGTGCTCCTGCTCCTATTTTTCTTGCTCTTTGTGCTGCAAGCATAACAAGTTCAAATCTACTTGGAACTTTCTCTATACAGTCTTCTATGGTAACGCGTGCCATCTAGTTTTCCTTTTTAAAAGAATCCTTAATAAAATTTCTTGAAATCCACATATATTGTTAGAAAGGGATAAAATCAAGAAAAAACTATAAAAAACATTGAAAAATATATTTTAGATATATATATCACTGATATCTAATAT
>JALTZE010000002.1 GCA_027051315.1 Micavibrio sp. | reverse complement strand
CTACTACCACTTTTATTATTGCTATTATTTTTATCATAATCTTTTTCATAGTTTGAGGATTTTTTTTGACTACGTTTTTTATCAAATTTCCTTTTTGTTTTGTTATTTCCTTTTGTCGCACCTGATTTTGAATTTATTTTTTTATCAAATTTTATTTCTTCTTCAATTTCTTCTTCTGAAGGAGCATCAATATCTTCTATTATAGCAACAGATATTTTACTCCCAATATTTTTTTCAATAGCTTTTACAAATTTTGCCTCCTCAACAGTAGCAATCATCCATGCATCACCCTTTGCACCAGCCCGCCCCGTTCTACCAATTCTATGCACATAATCATCTGGATTAATAGGAACATCAAAATTCAACACATGTGGCACATTTTGTATATCAATACCTCTGGCAGCAACATCACTACAAACAAGGAAGGAAACTTCACCATCTTTAAATTTCCTCAAAGATTCATTGCGAAGAGCTTGCGTCATATCACCATGCCAACCAATAGCCTTATACCCCTTATTAATAAGATAATTTGCAACCTTATCCACATCCTTTTTGCGATTACAAAATACAAAAGCACTATCAAAATCATCATCTTCTACCAAAGCTTCAAGCACTTCGAATTTGCAATCACCATAAGTCCATATAACAAATTGCTCAATGTTCCGTGAAGCACTAGCAGGAGCATCAACAGAAACATATTTAGGATTATGAAGGAATTTTTCTGCCAGTCTTTTTATCTCATTAGGCATAGTCGCAGAAAATAATAAAGTCTGCCTATTCATGCTAAGAAGTGATATTATTTTCTCAATATCTGGAATAAATCCCATATCAAGCATTCTATCAGCTTCATCAATTACAAGAATCTTAACTCCATTAAGAAGAATCATACCGCGTTCAAATAAATCCAACAATCTACCAGGTGTGGCGATTAAAACATCAACACCTTTTTCCAAAAGCTTTATCTGGTCATTCATAGACTCACCACCAACCAGCAATGCTTTTGAAAGCTTGTCATATTTACCATATTTATCAAAATTATCAGAAACCTGCGCCGCAAGCTCCCTAGTAGGCGCAAGTATAAGTGACCTAGGCATTCTTGATTTAGCTTTTCCAGATGAAAGTATCTCTATCATTGGTAATGTAAAGCTTGCCGTTTTTCCAGTACCTGTTTGTGCCAGCCCAACAACATCACGCCCCATCAAAATTACAGGAATTGCCTTTTCCTGTATCGGTGAAGGAGAAACATATCCCATCTCTTCAATTGTTCTTAGTAAAGTTTCACTTAACCCAAGTTCTTTAAATTTCATATTCTTTCCATCAAATCAATCAGACATAGACATTATAAAAAACAAATTATAATTGGTCTTGGCACTAATCGTGTAAGCTCTGCCATACATCTAAAGTGTGCAGTGTTTTTAGGCAGTTGATACATAGCTGCATCTAATGCAAACAGCCAAGTCTGTATGAGAAACAAATGGTTTATTAAAAATGCCTACTTAATACTGTTTTCCATAGTAAATGAC
>JALTZE010000001.1:22526-29908 GCA_027051315.1 Micavibrio sp. | reverse complement strand
GCTGTTATATAGCCTTAACAGTTTCCAAGATTTAAGAAATATTATATTTTTTAATATTTCCCTGTTCAATTATTTCTTTATTACATATTTATACGTAAACATATTACATGTTTTTCGTAAAATCAAGCCAGTTCATTCATTACATGCACAATAAATCCTGTATTTCTTAATTCTTCAACAATTTCATGTGCATGCTGTTCATCTCTTGCTTCTATAACTACATCAAGCTCAGCTCTTTTCAAAGGTACAGCTTGCATCATTCTTTGATGAATTACTTCTATGACATTTGCGCCTTCTTCACCTATTATTCTTGAAATATCAGCAAGCTGCCCAGGTGTATCATCTATTTCAAATCTTAAGCGAGTAATTCTTCCATCTCTTACCATTCCTCTCATAATCAGAGTTGACAATATTCTAGAATCTATATTTCCACCACTTATTACTATTCCAACTTTTTTATCTTTAAACTTTTCTGGATATTCAAGTACTACTGCAAGAGCAGCTCCCGCTGCTCCCTCTGCCACCATTTTTTCAGCACTAAGAAGATGGAATACTGCTTCTTCTATCTGAACTTCGCTTAATACAAAAATTTCATCTACTAGCTTGTTTATTATTTCCATATTCTTTTCTGATGGATATTTTACTGCTATACCTTCTGCTAATGTTCCTCCTCCTTGTGGAATATCGTGATTCCCACTATTGATTCTTTTAGCAGCATCATAAAGCTCTGTTTGTGCACCTATTATTTTAATATCAGGATTTATATTTTTAGCAGCGACAGCAATACCAGAAATTAAACCACCACCACCAATGGGAACAATTATAGCATCAAGATTTGGAATATCTTCTAACATTTCCATTGCGATTGTTCCTTGTCCTGCTACTACATAATCATCATCAAAAGGATGTATGTAGGTTAAGCCTTCTTTTTCTGAGCGTTCTTTGGTGTATTTTGCTGCTTCGTCAAAATTATTACCATAAATATCAACTTTTGCCCCAAATTCTTCTGTTTTTTGAATTTTGTTAAAAGGAGTACCTTTTGGCATGACGATAATAGAAGGTATCCCCAGTCGAGAAGCATTATATGCCACCCCTTGAGCATGATTACCTGCTGAACATGCAATTACACCTTTTTTCTTTTCTTTTTCTGAAAGATTTATAAGCTTATTTAATGCTCCCCTTGCTTTGAAAGCTGCCGTATGTTGTAAATTTTCAAGCTTTAGCCATATATTGACCTCTGAACGAGAAGAAAGCCTTGTGGCCTCTATCATAGGAGTATGAATCACGTCTTTGCCAATTTTTTCTTTGGCTTTTAATATATCTTCATATGAAATTCTCATAATATACCTGTTTTTTTAAATCCGTAGCGAAGGAGAAATTAAGGTTTTTTAACGCAATTGTACAGTCATATTATTTGCTTTTCTTGCACATTTTCTTGTAGCATGCGCTAACTGTTCATCAGAAAAAGCTTTACTATCGCCTATTTCATTTTCCCATGGAAGTAATGACTTTATTCTTAATTCTGTACTGTGCTTGGAAATAATATCATCAACGACACATCTTGCTATAACAGGATTGGGAACAATCTTCGGTATCTCCTGAGACAGAGTATTTTGCAATTGTGCAATTTCATAATCTATATCATCATTTTTAGCAAGGCTACCCCCACCCCCTATTAAAATTGCGAATATGGCTGTTATAGTTCCGCCAGTCTTTATCGTTCCTATCATTACTCAGATAACTCTTTATTTATAAGATTATTTCCCTTAAATAACCATAATCATAATAATGTGAATATTTCAAAGAAAAAATATGACCAACCCCTAATTTTTTGTTAGAATAAACCTAACGAGAAGTTCGGAAGGTTCATTTGCTGAAATACACAGCCCCTAAAACAATCTTCGACCTGATATATGCGATATTAAAAATCGCCATAAAGTTATTTTTGCTAAAAATTATTAGAAATTCCATCGGTAAATATAACTTTACCGCATGGTTTATTGTGCCTTTTATTTTAATGGCACATTACATGCCACTTACAAACAGGAGTGTCTCATGGCTAAAAAATCTGCTAAAGAAAAGAAATATTTTAATAAGAAAGGTGATGTAAATATAGTTAGACCGCCATTCGATAATAAAGGATGGCACCCTCTAAGTGAAGAAATAGATAATAACCGCGATAAAAAATACATAAAAACAGTAAAGCCAAGGTCAATAGGTCAAAAACAGCTTCTTCAATCAATAGACAATCATCACTTAACAATTGCCGTTGGTCCTGCTGGAACAGGGAAAACATATCTCGCCATATGTAAGG
Source organism: Micavibrio sp. (assembly GCA_027051315.1). GTDB lineage: Bacteria > Pseudomonadota > Alphaproteobacteria > Micavibrionales > Micavibrionaceae > JALTZE01. Next base: position 27,594 of record JALTZE010000001.1, on the reverse strand, counting down.
CAGTCGATGCATTGGAGGCAGGAAAAATAGAACGTATAATTCTTTCACGCCCAGCTATGGAAGCAGGTGAATCTTTAGGATATTTACCAGGTGATATGGCTGATAAAATGGCACCATATCTTAGACCTTTATACGATGCTTTAGGTGATAGATTAGGAGGAAAAAAAGTAAAAAAATACATGGAAGAGGGGTTAATAGAAATAGCCCCTGTAGGCTTTATGAGAGGTCGTACCCTCAATAATGCTTTTATAGTAATTGACGAAGCACAAAACTGTACCTATCAACAAATCAAAATGCTTTTATCCAGATTGGGTTGGCATTCAACTATGGTGGTAACAGGAGACCCAGCCCAAAGCGATTTATTAGAAGGAATGTCAGGGCTTGCAGTAATATCTGATAAGTTAGAAAAAAATGAAAATATAGGGGTTGTTAGATTGCAATCTGTCGATATAGTAAGACACCCATTGGTGGCGCAAATGCTTGATGTGCTCTAAAAGTATAAATATAATCTTTATTATCAACATCATTGTCAAAGTCTTTACAATAACTGTGGACAACTGATTGCCTCCAACTTATCATACTAATTTATACAGGCTTTATTATATTGAGGCATTCAGTGAAAATTAAATATTCGATACATATAATTCTTTTATTTTATTTTCTATCTTTGTTTTTTCTTTATCTATCAAAAAATCAGGCTTATGCTGGCTATAATAGTAAATATGCTTCCATAGTTGTTGATGTGGGTACAGGTAGCATTCTATATGAAAGCAATGCAAACAAAGTTTTATATCCGGCCTCATTAACAAAAATGATGACACTTTTAATGCTTTTCGAAGCTCTTGATAAAGGGAAGATAAGGTTAAATGAGCGCATGTATGTTTCAAACCACGCAGCAAGCATGCCCCCAAGCAAAGTAAATTTACCAGTAGGAGGAACAATCAGGGTAAAAGATGCCATATATCTTTTGGTAACAAAATCCGCAAATGATGTTGCTGTTGTCGTAGCCGAAAGACTAGGAGGGAATGAAAAAGCTTTTGCCCGTAAAATGACAAGAAAGGCCAAAGCTTTAGGCATGTCCAGAACAAGGTTTACTAATGCTTCAGGACTTCACGATAAAAGACAAGTAAGTACAGCAAGTGATATGGTTAAACTTGCAAGATATCTTATTTTTGAATATCCGCAATATTACCATTATTTTTCTACAAAATATTATACATATAAAGGTGTCCGTTATAAGAATCATAATAATCTTCTTAAGAAATATAAAGGAATGGACGGGCTTAAAACAGGTTATATAAGGGCTTCGGGATTTAATCTGGTTGCTTCTGTTAATAGGGACGGTAGAAGAGTTATAGCAGTAGTATTTGGAGGAAAAACAGCAAAAAGGCGAGATGCACATATGGCTAATCTTCTTAATAAAAGTTATAAAAAACTTGCAAGAATGGGCATGTTAAGAAAAGTTCCTCCTAAACCATATCCCCGCCCATCATATGATAATCTTTTAGTTGCACAAACAGAATATCAAACAGAATATGATGATGATTCATATAATAATAGTTATAGCGATATAGGGGAGGGAGATTTTGACCCAGAACACGCGATAAAAGTCCAAGAAGATTTAATTACGTTGCTTAGTCATACTAAGGCCCAAAAACAAATGGCTTTGGCAAGACAGGCTGGGCTTAAATTGCCTGAAATAAGATGGACAATTCAAATTGGTGCTTTTAAAACCAGAACACAAACAAACAGAGCATTACATCTTGCTCTTGCTAATTTACCTGATGGTCTTAACAATTCTATCCCCTCAATATATCCTGTAAGAATTGCTGAAGGAAAATGGTTGTTTCAGGCTAAATTATCAGGATATACAGAACAAGAAGCCAAAAATGCATGTAGTTTTCTCAAAGATTGTTTTGTAATAAAACCAAAGGAAAATAGATAATGTCTGTTCCAGATAAAATAAGAAATCAAAACGGCAATATACTTATTATATTGCTAATGGCAATAGTCCTTTTAGGGGTTCTTACTATGGTCATAAGCAGTAAAGAATCAGGGAATAAAGCAATTGATGATGAACAAATATCCCTTTCTATAAACAAAATACAAACAATGTCATCGCAAATAGCTATGGGAGTTGATAGACTTATAGAAAATGGGATAAGTGAAAATGATATAAGATTTTCTCACGATAAACTAAATTCTGATTACGGTGTTGCAGGAGGGGCTGATTCTAATGCAGAAGTTTTTCATCTTGATGGTGGGCAGATAGAATACCAATCACCTCCAAAAGGAATTAATGATGGCAGTGAATGGGAATTTATGGCACATACTGCTTTACCAGATTTAGGTGATAATTCTTATTCAGAGCTTATAGCCGTTTTACCAAATATAACTGAGCAATATTGTGATGCTATTAATACCAGACTTGGTTATGATATATCTGTAATTTATCCAGAAGATACAGGTGCTTGTATATATGATGAAACACAAAGATTCTCGGCATCTAATCAATATAATGATTCTTCACCTAACACTATAAACAGCGCATCTGTAAAATATCCATTTATGGAAGGTTGTATAAAATGTGGAACTAATAATTATTACATAAAAGTTCTTCTTGTTAGATAGAAATTATTAATAATTGGAGCTTCTAGAAACTATCTAGAAATCCTTTTTTCTCCCATGGAATTTTTGCAAGCTCTCTCATATCTCGTGATAAAGGTACTATATATTCATATGCAGCTATAATCTTATTATTATCTTTATTTATCATTTTTAGTGAAACAATAAGATTCGTCCTTGTTGTGTTATATATTCCCGTAAGTACAATCCCTTTTTCCACTTTTGTAATATATGCTATCGATACAGGCTCTTCTTCCTCTTCCACAATAAAATCTGAAAGCCCTAATTTAGCAAGAAATCCTTTTTTTTCTTCCTTGCTTCCTTTTTCTTCTTTTTCCTCTGGCTCTTTTACTATTATTTTTGGGTCAGGTCTGTTGATAATATTATAGCCTAGCTGACTAAGACGAATAGAAACTTGTTCAGCTATCAATGCACCTATTGATACTTCAATATCTTCACGCCCCTTCATCGCTATTGTTTCAATAGCTATAGGTCTATATTTACCAATATGAACATCAGCATATTGCGAAAGCATATCAGCAGCAGCATATGAAGATTCTCTTAATCCATAATCATCACGATTAAAATCTATACTAGAAAGCAAATGCCCGCTAAAACAAGATTGTAAAAGCGGCATAAAACTACAAATAAGTATAATAATTGCTAGATTTTTAATTTTTATCATTGTCTTTCATAAGAAGGTATAATTTCCTTTATCCTCTTATCACTAGGAAGAAAAGAAGAGCCTGTAAAATGTGATTTATTAGCCTCCTCAATATCAATTTGATATCTACCTAAAATTTCATTTATCTGATTATCATCTATAAATAATGACATGGTCAAATCAATATATGTTTCATCTGTTTTTACATCTTCATCAACCAAACGAGCACTATATACTATTTTATAATCACTCTCATTATCTATAGCCAGCTTATATCCTGAGTCAATCAACGCTTCTCTAAGATAATTATCAAATATCATACTCGCATGGTCTGATATTTCGTCTTTTTGTTCCAAGGATAATTTAACACCTTTTACGCTGGTATTATTGTTAAACTCACTAACCATATCGCGGGCAGCAAAACGCCATCCTTGTTCATCTACTATATTTATTCTTGCCCCATCACCTTCCATTATTGCACCTCTTGGGTGAGAAAACGGAGTATCAACACCATATCCCTTACCCATAGGATAAGTACCAATAATATCACAGGAAGATAAAAACATAGCAGAACTTATTGCTAACCCCATAATTCCAATTTTTAGATTCTTTCTCATTTTTAGATACCCTAAATAAAATTACACATAGATTCTATCAGGACTTTATGGATAAATATAGTACTTAAAGACTGTTTATGCCTGTTTTTTTATTTTTTCTATTGCTAAACTAGTGCTCACCCCATCAATAACAGGAGAAAGATAAACTTCTCCCCCCTTTGAGATAACATGTTCAGCCCCTACAACTTGTTCGATACTATAATCGGCTCCTTTGATTAAAACATCAGGATTTATTTCTTGTATTAATTTTAGGGGAGTATCATTTTCGCAAATATCTTGCCCAAAAATAACAACCATATCAACAGATTCAAGTGCTGCTACGACTTCTGCTCTATCATTTTCATTATTTATTGGTCGTTCATCTCCTTTAAGCCTTTTTACCGACTCATCGCAATTAAGTCCTAAAACCAACCTATCGCATTTTGATTTAGCATCATTTAGATAAGCAACATGACCAGCATGAAGAATATCAAAACACCCATTTGTAAAACCTACTTTTAATCCCCTTGATTTCCAGCGTTCTACCTGTTCAACAGCTTCACTTTTCGTGCATATTACACTGTGTTTTCTTCTATTTATCATCATATCATCGCTTAAATATAAGCCATTCATTATTTCAGGATTATCAGAAATTATATTTATAAGGTCAGTATCATATATTGAGGCAGTTCCTACTTTTGCAACTACAACACCACCAGCAAGATTGGCAAGAAAAGCAGAATCTGTAAGTGAAGCACCCGTTGCAATAGCAGCAGCCAAAGTGGTAATCACCGTATCTCCAGCACCAGAAACATCAAAAACTTCCAAAGCCTGCGTCCTCATATGTACAGGATTATCATATCCATCATTATTTTTGGATATGATAGTCATTCCATCTTTTGACCTTGTTACCACAGCCGATTTTATGCCTGATTCATTAAGCATTTTATGCGCTGCCTTTACCACATCATCATCTTTATCAGTAGGCATATTATGCGCAGCTTCAGATAGCTCTTTTTTATTCGGAGTTACTATATCTGCTCCTTTATATTTGCTGTAATCATTTCCTTTTGGGTCAATTAAAACACTGATATTCTTTTTTGATGCTTTTTCTATTACATAAGAAATAATATCATCTCTTAGAATACCTTTACCGTAATCTGATAATATTATTGCTTGTACC
>JALTZE010000001.1:1681-22516 GCA_027051315.1 Micavibrio sp. | reverse complement strand
TTTCTTCGGCGAGAGCATTTAATATGGGGTAGATTTTATCTATTTGTTTTTTTAATTTATCAGCAATTTCATCACAGATAAAATCTGATTTTTCGCTATCTGTTCGTAGAAGTTGCTGCCCATTGGCAAGAAAACGGGTTTTGATACAGCTTGGTCTGCTTTTATCAATTATAAGCCCATCGCTATCTCCACATATATTAGACACCATTTCAGAGATTTCTTTCCCTTCATTATCATCACCAATAACAGATATTATGCATGATTTCGATTTAAGACCCGCCAGATTGGATAAGACATTGCCAGCACCACCCAGCATTTTATTTTCCCTATTTATTAACAATACAGCCACTGGGCTTTCAGGTGATATTCTTGATACATCTCCATAGACAAAGCGGTCCAACATTATATCACCAATGACCATGACCTTTATTTTTTTCATATTATTTATAATATTACTGAATATATTAAACTGACTCATTTTTTACCTGTATATCTCTTCTAAATATAAATTTTTTTCTATTTTTTGCCGTTTATTTACATTTCGTCAACCTTTCTAATGTTTAATAAAGATGTGATAAAAAATAGGCATTGCTAATAAAAATATAAAAACAAGTAATAACAATGTATTAATAGGGTTAAGAGAGTTCTTATGGGTAAAAAAAATAAAGTTAATAAATATGGTGGTATATTTGGTTTTGTTGCATCTAGAACCAAAAAAGACAGGTTAGGCGACCTTTTAATAAGAAAAAATATCATAAATAAAAATCAGCTAGAGCGAGCTTTATCATTACAAAAAAATACAGAAATGCATATAGGTAAAATTCTTACCTCACTTGCTTTTGTGAGACCATCGACGTTATATATGGTATTAGCAGAACAATATAGTTATAGATTTTTGGCTGCTATCGCCACAATAACTATATCTTTATGTGCATTAGCACCAATAAGGGCAAGAGCAGATTCAATCAAAGATATACCAGCAAAAATACAGCTTGCATCTGTTGCTAATAATGCCTTTTCTAGCATAAAATCTTATCCTAGTCTTTTTAATAGTACTGAAAAAAAATCATATAATATTGCACCATTTACTAAATGGTCTGATATGTTCACAAGATTCGAAATAGCCCTTAATAATAAAAATTTCAATGAAAGCTATATTCAGGGGTGGAAAAGAAATCTTGAAAGGATAAAAAATCTTCCAGTTGATACTCAAATAAAACGTGTAAATGATATGATGAACGCTGTACCATATATAAGTGATATGGATAATTATGGTACATCTGACCTTTGGGCTGACCCTATAACATTCTTTAAAAAAGGCGGTGATTGTGAAGATTATGCAATTGCCAAATATGCCTCTTTACGAATTCTTGGAATACCAGAAGAACGTATGAGAATAGCCGTAGTGCGTGACGAGATAAAAAATATTATGCATGCCGTATTGATAGTATATATGGATAATAAAACATATGTTTTGGATAATCAGATTAAAAGAACAATGGATGCAAAAACTCTTAACCGTTATAAACCTATATTCTCTATAAACAGATTATCATGGTGGCTACATTCAAAACCACAACCAACATTAATCGCATCAGCAAGGTAATTCAGCAAAATAATATAATTAATTTATCCAAGCTATTCTTAGATTATTGGTACTACCAGGAGTTCCAAAAGGAACACCTGCAGTCATAACAATATTTTCCCCTTTTTTCGCAAACTCTAGTTTTTTAACAATTTCACAAGCCTTATCTACTGTTTGGTCAAAATCTGTAACATCATCTAAAACTATAGACCTAACGCCGTATGATAAGCACATATATCTTGCTGTCTTATAATCTTGGGTCAAACATAATACAGGAACATCTGGTCTTTGCCGTGCCGCTCTTAAGGCCGTACCGCCTGTTGTTGTATATGTTACTATACATGAGGCATTTATGTCTTCTGCTACTTGATGAGCTGCTGTTGTTATCGCATCTGGTGAATTATCTTCTGTATTTGGGTGTTCAGCGTCCATTATTGGTCTATATAATTCATCATGCTCAATCTTTTCACATATATTATCCATTATTTTTACAGATTCTACAGGATATTTCCCCGCAGCAGTTTCAGCAGACAACATAACAGCATCAGTGCCATCATAAACGGCTGTTGCTACATCAGAGGCCTCTGCCCTTGTAGGTCGGGCATTTTCTATCATTGATTCTAACATCTGTGTTGCAACAACAACTGGTTTACCAGCAGCCCTTACCTTGCGTATAATCTTTTTTTGTACTGCTGGAACATTCTCCGGAGGGATTTCTACCCCAAGGTCGCCTCTGGCAATCATCACTCCATCAGCTAAATCAATCATTTCATCTAAATATTCCAAAGCAGAAGGTTTTTCTATTTTTATCATTAAATGGGCACGATTACCTATTATTTCCCTTGCTTGTTTTACATCTTCTGGCTTTTGTACAAAAGATTGCGCAATCCAATCAACTCCCATTTCAAGGGCAGCATCAATATCTCTTAAATCTTTGGGCGTAAGGGCTTCAATAGGAAGAATAACACCAGGTATATTAAAACCTTTATTATCTGATAATTTTGAACCTGATATAATTTCTCCTATCAAATATTCTTTGCCTGTTTCTACTATTTTCATTCTTACCTTACCATCATCAAGAAGTATTTCAGAATCTACAGGCATATTATTAATAACTTCGGGATGAGGAAGGCACACTCTTGTTTCATCTCCTAGAGTTTCATCAAGGTCAAGGCGAATTTTCATTCCCTCTGTAAGTTTTATTTGTCCCTCTTTGAATCTACCAACCCTAAGTTTCGGACCTTGCATATCAGCAAGAATCGCTATCGGATGATTATATTTTTCTTCAAGCGCACGTATTATATCGAGTCTTTTTTTATGGTCTTCGTGGCTTCCATGGCTGAAATTTAAACGAAATATATCAACACCTGCTCGTAATAGTTTTTCTATTACCTCTATATCACCCGAAGCAGGTCCTAAAGTAGCAAGTATTTTTGTTTGTCTGTTTCTTTTTATAATCATATTACCCTCTGATAACGATGCTTCTATAAATAATCGTTAGAACGCTAGCAAAAATATATCTCCTCGTAAATAAACATTATTAATCATGGACATAATTAATGAATTCTGATTCCAATATACGTCTTTATTTGGATAACTCTTTTCTACACAAAAAAATTACAAAAAAAAACAAGCTTAACTATTTATTTTCCCTTGTGATTCACCTTGTCAATATAAATAAAATAGCCAAAAAGATAAAAATCATATTTGCCACCATATACGATATATAGTATGATTCTTTTAATGAAGACGCTATGGGTAGTATGTTTCTGTGCTAACCATCTTCTAAAAGAGAAAAGATAATTATTAAAGCTCTTTAATTAGAGTATAGGCATTTGCCTGAAAAAAATATATAATTTGGAGTAACTATAATGTTTGACATCGCACAAATTGAACGGGGCAACAGAGTAAGAATAGACAGAAGCAGGGATAATTACTTAACCGATTTTGGTAAAGCTACACTTACAGACCGATATTTAATGCCAGAAGAATCTTATCAGGATTTATTTGCTCGTAATGCGATGTATTATGGTGATGATAATGCTCATGCACAAAGAATGTATGATTATATATCAAATTTATGGGTTATGCCCTCAACTCCTGTATTATCAAATGGGGGAACAAGTCGAGGTCTTCCCATATCCTGCTTTTTAAATGAAACAGGTGATTCACTTGAAGATATTGTTTCTTTATGGAATGAGAATGTTTGGCTTGCGGCATTAGGTGGTGGAATAGGCTCTTATTGGGGGAATGTTCGTTCAATCGGAGAAAAAGTCGGAAGGAATGGTAAAACTTCGGGTATTGTTCCATTTATTCGTGTTATGGATACTATGACTTTAGCTATTTCCCAAGGTTCATTACGTCGTGGTTCTGCTGCTATTTATCTTCCTGTATGGCACCCAGAAATTGAAGAGTTTATAGAAATACGCAGACCAACAGGAGGTGACCCAAATCGTAAAGCCTTAAATCTGCATCATGGAATATTAATACCAGATGCCTTTATGCAGGCAGTGGAAAGAAACGAAGAATGGGCATTAAGGTCACCAAAAGATAACGCAATAATTGATAGAGTAAATGCAAGAGATTTATGGATAAGGATACTCACTGCAAGAATAGAAACAGGAGAACCTTACCTTATATTCATCGACCGTGTTAATGATGCTTTACCTGCCCATCAAAAAATGGCTGGATTAAGCGTTAAAATGTCTAATCTTTGTTCTGAAATAACTCTTCCAACAGGTAAAGACCATCTAGGCAATGATAGGACAGCAGTGTGCTGCCTATCTTCTCTTAACCTTGAAAAATTCGAAGAATGGCAAGACCACCCTACTTTTATCGAAGATGTGATGAGATTTCTTGATAATGTATTATCAGATTTCATAGAAAAAGCTCCCGATACAATGGCAAGAGCAAAATATGCCGCAATGCGTGAAAGGTCAGTTGGTCTTGGCGTAATGGGCTTTCATTCATTTTTACAATCAAAAATGATTCCTATGGAAAGCGTAATGGCAAAAGTATGGAATAGAAGAATATTTCAACATATAAAACGTGGAGCAGATGAAGCATCTGTAAAACTTGCCAATGAAAGAGGGGCATGCCCTGATGCTGCTGATTACGGTATTAATGAAAGATTCTCTCATAAAATGGCGATTGCTCCAACCGCATCTATCTCTATTATTTGCGGAGGAGCTTCCCCAGGTATAGAGCCAGTAGCCGCAAATGCTTATACCCATAAAACACTTTCAGGCTCATTTCCAGTAAGAAACAAATATCTTGAAAAACTGCTTGAAGAAAAAGGCATAAATAATGATGAAATATGGTCATCAATATTTACTAATGAGGGTTCAGTACAGCATTTAAAAGAATTATCCCAAGATGAAAAAGACGTATTTAAAACAGCATTCGAAATAGACCAAAAATGGTTGATAGAACATGCTTCTGACAGAACTCCTTATATATGCCAAGCACAATCTCTTAATGTATTTTTACCAGCAGATGTCCATAAAAAGGAACTTCATGATATTCATTTTAATGCATGGAAAAAGGGCTGCAAAACAATGTATTATTGTAGGTCAAAATCTATTCAGCGAGCAGAATCTCATGCAAGTTGGCAAAGAATAAAAGGAGCAGAACCAGCAAGGGGAGGCAGAGAGCCAGAACTTTCCGAAAATAAATATGAAGAATGTTTATCATGCCAATAATTATTAAATTAGCTATAAAAAGATAAAAAGGAGATATTCTCCTTTTTTATTTTGACATTAGCTCAGTTTAGTTTAAATCTATAATCATGAGTTATATAAGCAAAAATATAGTCGGAAATGATGAAAGAATAATATATATAGCACGCCTTCACTGGATATATAATTTTATGGGTGTGTTTTGGTTTATATTTTTATCTGTAATAGGCTATTTCCTAAGCTTGGGGTTTGAGGTTATGTTTGCCGATATTCCTTATGTCCTTAATATTATAATAGGTGGTTTATATATAAATAAAATATCACAAATTATAATTGCTTCTTTTATTATTCTAGGTTTGTTTATGTTCTTAAGCTATTTCATAAAATATATTTCTACGGAAATAGCCGTTACCAATGAAAGAGTTATATCCAAAAAAGGCTTAATAATGGTAGAGGTGGAGGAAATAGATATCTCCGAAATAAGGTCAGAACATATAAATCATGGCATAATGGGGCGTATCTTTGGCTATGGTAGAATATATCTTGATTCTAAATTTGTTGGAGATTTAAAACTTCCTTCGATTAAACGCCCTTATAGATTCTTACGAGCCCTACATAAAGCAAAATCTGTATTGGAAGAAAAACCTATTTAAAATGGCGATAATTATAGCTATGCGCTATATATAGTGGTAGTATTATCTTTACCACACTACATGCAGTTACTTTATCTTGTGGACTAATCACCATTACCAAGCAAAAAAGACTCGGATTCTTACCCATTAAATATTAATTCTAATAATGAAAATAATTTAAGGAGAGTAAACATGACAGCACTTGAAGAAATAACAGATGATGTAACAAATTCAAACAGCCCGTTATTGCAAGAACGTCACGTTTACAAGCCTTTCTTGTATCCATGGTGTTATGAAGCATGGCAAACTCAGCAAAAACTTCACTGGCTTCCAGAAGAAGTACCATTGGCAGAAGATGTAAGAGATTGGAAAAAAAAGTTAACTCAAGCAGAAAGAAATCTTCTTACTCAAATTTTCCGCTTCTTTACCCAAGCCGATGTGGAAGTTAATAATTGCTATATGCGTCATTATTCCCGTGTATTTGGCCCTGTTGAAGTGCAGATGATGCTTGCTGCATTTTCGAATATTGAAACAATACATATCGCAGCATATTCACATTTACTTGATACTATCGGTATGCCCGAAGTTGAATATCAGGCCTTTCTGAAATATAAGGAAATGAAAAAGAAATATGATTATATGCAAAATGCCTCAATGAAATCTAGGCGTGATATTGCAAAAACAATGGCATTATTTGGCGCATTCACAGAAGGAGTTCAGCTATTTGCTTCATTTGCGATGCTAATGAATTTCCCCCGCTTTAATAAAATGAAAGGTATGGGGCAGATAGTAACATGGTCGGTAAGGGACGAAACTCTCCACTGCCTTTCAATGATAAGGTTATTTAACAGCTTTATTAATGAAAATCCTGACATATGGGATGATTCTCTTAAAAACGAAATAACACAAAGTTGCCGTGATGTAATCGAAATCGAAGATGGCTTTATAAATCTTTCATTCGAAATGGGTGGAGTAGAAGGAATGGAGGCATCAGAAGTCAAAAATTATATAAGATGGATTGCAGATAGAAGGCTACAACAACTTAACCTTGAGCCTATATTTAATATTGAAAAAAATCCTCTTCCATGGATGGATGAGATGTTAAATGGTGCAGAGCATGCAAACTTTTTTGAAAGTCGTGCAACAGAATATTCAAAAGCATCAACACAAGGCTCATGGGAAGATGTTTTTGCAGATGATATATTCTCATCAGACGCCGCATAACTACAGCTAATCCAAAATCATGCTTGCAAAATATTAATCTTCAAGCATAGAGCTTAGTTTTAGGGCAAGACCCATTGGTCCTGAAATTTTTAGCTTCCCCATCATAAAGGCGATATTAGGGTCTTGGTTTCCCTTTACAATATTTTCAAAAACATCAATTGAGCATGAAAGCGTAAGGTCAGCCTCTTCATCTGCGTTACTTATTTGCGGAGGATTCTGCGTGGCATCAATCACAACACACCCATCATCATCAAAATCAAGTTTTATTATTGCATCTATTTCTGATGTTGATGAAAGTTTGCTTTTAATCTTATCCGTTATTTCTTCCAAATCCATATTGATACTTTCTTTTATTTAAGCTTTTACATTATCTATTAATCTTGTTTTCCCAATTCTAGCAGCAACCAATATCCTTAATTCCCTATTATCCTTGCTGGTAACAGATTTCAGGTTCGATATATCGCATATTTCCAAATAGTCAATTTTATCAAATCCAGCTTTATTTATTTGCTCAATTCCCCATTTACGAACATCAGCTATTTTCTCACCAGAATCAATTTTATCAGACATAGCAAATAATGTTTTATTCAAAGTTTCAGCAACTTTTCTTTCATTATCACTTAAATATGCATTTCTTGACGATAAAGCAAGTCCAGTTTCCTTATCTCTTACAATTGGAACACCTATAATTTCTACATTTATGTTAAGGTCTTTAACAAATCTTTTTATAACTTGTAATTGCTGGAAATCTTTTTCACCAAAAAATGCTTTATCTGGCATAACCTGCAACAAAAGTTTGGTTACGACAACAGCAACACCATTAAAATGCCCTGGTCTTGCCGCCCCACATAAACCATCACTTACTCCCTTGACAGTTATACCAGTAGAAAAGCCATCGGGGTACATTTCATCTATCGAAGGAGCATAAACAACTATATCACCCTCTATCCCAGATAATTTATCGCAATCACTATCAAGATTTCTTGGATATGCATCATAATCTTCATTAGGACCAAATTGCGTAGGATTAACAAATATGCTAACAACAACAATATCACAATGTCCTAACGCCGTTTTTACAAGCGATAAATGCCCTTCATGTAAAGCCCCCATAGTAGGAACAAAACCAATAATTTTTCCTTCATTACGTGCTTTAAGAACAAAATCCCTAAGTGATTTAATATTATCTATAACCTTCATAATCTTCCCTAAGCAATGGGAGCATCAATCTTGGTAGGCAAATCACCTGCAAGAAGCTCATCATCTAGCATTTCAATCAGTCCAGTTTCCTGAATAGAAAAATGTGCGATAAACATTGCGTTTGAATAAAATACAACAGCATTGGCAAGATGGTGCCCTTTTTCATTTTTACCATCATATGCAGCAGGGCGAATGCTTCCTTCGATAACTGCTTTGGTTTTTTCATCCATATTTTTTGGTAAATATGGGTCATCCATGCTTTCTGCAACCAAAAATGGTCCTTCCTCTCCACGTACGAAAAAACAGAAAAAGCGAAGATAATCAAGAATAATATCCTCATTAAGCTTGATAGGAGCATTAGCATTAACTTCATGAATAGGAGGGGAAGTACCATTAAGCCTAAATAATTGCCCCTGATCAGCCAAATAGTACAAAACTAAATTCTCAGGAGCCCAATTATTATCCCTTACACGAATCAAAACAACTTTTTCATAAAATGGAAGAGCTCTCCATTCGACCAAAGTACTTGCTTCCGAACATTTATATTTCCCATCTATAGGATTCACTTGACCTAAAAAACCTTTTAGCTCATCACCTGATACTGAATTCCATCCATCTTGATACATTAACTAATACACCTATTTTATTTTGTACGAATTTAGTATTAAATAACATATTAAATCCGCAATAAAATTGAAAGAAATAATTTTATAAATATAAAAATTTTAGATATAAATGCTATAATAATATCTGATGGTAACAATAAATGAAAAAAATAATAGATAATAAGCCAATGAACAATAATGATGATAACGACAGAAAAAGCGACGAAGAACGCCAAACTGGTCTTTTGTTAAAATCAAGACCCAAAACCAAAAAACCTTCAATGTACAAGGTTCTACTTCTTAATGACGATTATACTCCGATGGAATTTGTAACCTATGTGTTAGAAAGATTTTTTAATAAAAGCAAACAAGAATCAACCGATATAATGATGCATGTTCACAGAAGAGGCGTTGGAATATGCGGTGTTTATACTTTTGAAGTAGCAGAAACAAAAGTAGCACAAGTAATGGATTTTGCTAGGTCCAATGAACATCCTCTTCAATGCACAATGGAAAAGGAATAAATAAATATGCTTTCTAAAAATCTTGAAACAACCCTGCACAGAGCTTTATCATACGCAGCAATAAAAAATCATGAATTTGCAACATTAGAACATTTATTAATGGCTCTAACAGAAGACCAAGACGCAATGGCTGTTCTAAGGTCATGTGGCATAGTTTTAGAAGATTTAAGAGAACAACTAAATCAATATTTGGATAATGAACTTACATATCTTATTAATCATAAAACAGATGAAGCAAAACCAACAACAGCCTTTCAAAGAGTCTTGCAAAGAGCAGCAATCCATGTCCAATCATCGGGAAGAGAAGAAGTTACAGGAGCAAATGTCCTTATTGCAATTTTTTCTGAACGTGAATCTCATGCTGTATATTTTCTACAAGAACAGGATATGACAAGATTTGATGCTGTAAATTACATATCTCATGGTATAGCAAAAGTTCCAGAAGAAAATGATGAGAGCAAATCAATACCAAGAGGAACACAAGAGGAAGAAGAAGTTTCACCAGGCGGTGCTATTGATGCTTATTGTGTAAATTTAATTGAACGTGCAAAACAAGGGAAGATAGACCCACTTATCGGACGTGAAAAGGAAGTGGAAAGAACAATCCAGATTTTATGCAGACGCTCTAAAAACAACCCTTTATATGTTGGTGAACCAGGAGTTGGTAAAACCGCAATAGCAGAAGGACTTGCCCGTAGAATAGTTGAAAAAGAAGTACCAGAAGTTCTTCTTAACTCTACAATTTATACATTAGATATGGGTGCTTTACTTGCAGGTACTAGATATCGCGGAGATTTTGAAGAAAGACTTAAATCAGTAATAAAAGAAATATCAAAAATTGATGATTCCGTTTTATTTATTGATGAAATACATACAATAATTGGAGCAGGGGCAACAAGTGGAGGTGCAATGGACGCTTCTAACCTTTTAAAACCAGCTTTATCAAATGGCACAATCAGATGTATAGGCTCAACAACTTATAAGGAATACCGAAACCATTTTGAGAAAGACCGCGCATTGGTCAGGAGATTCCAAAAAATTGATGTAAATGAACCTTCAATAGAAGATACAATCAGAATCCTTAGAGGACTTAAAAAACATTACGAAGAACATCACAAAATCAAATATAAAGACGATGCTCTTATCGCTGCTGTCGAACTTTCAGCCAAATATATAGGCGATAGAAAATTACCAGATAAGGCCATAGATATCATCGACGAGGTAGGAGCAGCACAAATGCTTGTTCCTGCTGATAAACGTAAAAAAACAATCACTGTAAAAGATATAGAAGACGTAATAGCAGCAATTGCAAGAATTCCTGCCAAAACAGTAAATAAATCTGATAAAGATACACTTTCTTCCTTGGAAAGAGACCTTAAGACATTGGTGTTTGATCAGGATAAAGCAATAGATACCTTATCCGATGCCATAAAAATGGCAAGAGCAGGCCTAAGAGACTCCGAAAAACCGATAGGTTCCTACCTATTCATCGGACCAACAGGAGTTGGAAAAACAGAAGTAGCCAAACAGCTTTCCCAAACAATGGGGATAGAGCTTATCCGTTTTGATATGTCCGAATACATGGAACGTCACTCTGTTTCAAGGCTTATCGGTACTCCACCTGGTTATGTAGGATTTGAACAAGGCGGACTTCTCACGGATAAAATTGACCAAAATCCACATTGCGTTTTGCTTTTAGATGAGATTGAAAAAGCTCACCCTGACTTGTTCAATATCCTGCTTCAAGTGATGGATTACGGTAAACTTACAGATAATAATGGTAAGACAATAGATTTTAGAAATGTAATACTTATAATGACTTCCAATGTTGGTGCTGCTCAAATGTCAAAAGCTCCTATGGGTTTTGCAGGGGAAGCAAGAGTAGATGATGAAAATGAGGCTGTAAGCCAAACATTTTCACCAGAATTTAGAAATCGCCTAGATGCTATAGTACCATTCCAGCCTCTAAAACAGCCAACAGTAGCTAAAATAGTAGATAAATTCATAATTCAGTTAGAAGCCCAGCTTTCTGACCGTAATGTAACAATCCAGCTTTCTGACGCCGCTCGTGATTATTTGGCAAAAACAGGATATGACCCAGCAATGGGCGCAAGACCATTATCACGTATCATACAAGAAAAAGTTAAGAAACCTTTGGCAGAAGAATTACTATTTGGCAAATTAACCAAAGGCGGAGATGTTAAAATTGACCTGAATAAAAATGACGAACTAATATTTTCCTATGCCAAAGATAAAAAAACAAAAAATAAAAAAGAAAAAACTTCCTGATATAGCTAATTACATAGATAGCCACATTTACCCATATTATTTAAATAAATTGGGACATTCTTGACAACATTTATTGTAAACAATGATGTAAATCAGATGTATTGTTGCTATACCTGCTAAAAAGCAGAAAAACGAGATGTAAGCATAGGTAAGGAAAAACCATACTATAGCAATAATAGCAGTAAGCGTAAGCCCAAATAAACGCATATGGAAATATCTTGATATAAGCAAAGGCGTAATAATCAAAAACATATAGATAACATATGTTAACCAACGTGGAATTAAATAATCAAGAAACATCGTATCTTCATATGCTAATGAATGATTATTAATACCCACATTTATCCATCCAGAATTTAGAAGATGTGGAATATATAAAATCAGTCCAAAAAAGAGTCCTGCTAAAGAAAATATCAGGAGTAATTTTTTACGTTTGCTATTCGGTGGTTCAAGAAAATAAATACTAAAGGGTATCCATGTTGGCCACATAAACCATGAAAAGAAAATAAAACCCATAGCACCTAACCAGACCATATCAGAATTGCCATCATTCATTCCCATCCATACAAAGCCTTCTGCAAATTGCTGAATGGCTGCCATTATTGGCATCATAGCAACAGGCAAATATCGAATATTTATTTTATATGCTTTCCAACTAGCAAAGACACCTCCCGCTAAAAGCAAGCTACCAACACCAAAACTAACAGGTTCTGAAAAGCACATTATCTATATATCCTTATTTTATTACAAACTGTTATCAACTTGCGACGACTTCTTTAACTTTTTCTGCAAGCTGTTGCAAAGTAAATGGCTTGGGTAAGAACCATATATTTTCACCCATATGTTCTTTTAATTTTTCCTCTGTATATCCTGAAATAAATATAATTTTAAGTTCGTGATTTTCTTGTCTCATTCTCTGGGCAAGAGTTGGTCCGTCCATATTTGGCATTATTACATCTGTTATCAAAAGCTCTATATTCTTATCTTCTTGTTCTTCCAAAACTTTTATTGCTGTTTCCCCATCTTCTGCGGTAATGACATCATAGCCTTTATTGCTTAAAGCACGTTGAGAAAAGGTTCTTACCGCATCTTCATCTTCCACCAGCAATATTCGGGCAGTTCCTGTAAGGTCTGTTATTTTATTTTCTTGAACTTGTTTATCTTCATCTTCCTCATCATCATCTTCGACAGCTACGGGTAGATATATAGTGAATTTTGTGCCTTTACCAACTTCTGACTCTAAGTGTAAAAAGCCACCAGTCTGCCTTATAATACCATAAACTGTGGCAAGACCAAGACCAGTTCCTTGTCCCACATCTTTGGTAGTAAAGAAAGGCTCAAAAATACGAGTTATATTTTCTTCTGGAATACCGCAACCACTATCTTCAACTTCTATAACAGTCCAAGAACCTGCGGGCATTATATCCCCAGATACCATTTCAATATCTTTTTTATTTTCAAAAGATGAAGTAGCTATTTTTAAAATACCTCCTCCATTCATTGCATCTCTGGCATTTACGGCAAGATTGATAAGAACCTGTTCCATTTGTCCTTCATCAACTTTAACAAGACCAAGATTAGAACCATGATTTATTTCGAGCTCTATGTTAGCACCAATTAAACGGCGCATTAAATGCGAAAGCTCTGTAAGTATATCTGTAATATCATGAATTTTTGGGCGCAATGTTTGTTGTCTTGAGAAAGCAAGAAGCTGACGAACAAGATTAGCAGCGCGATTAGAATTCTGTTTTATTTGCATAATATCGCCAAAAGAAGAATCTCCAGGTTTATGGCGAAGCAACAATAAATCACAAAAACCTATAATAGCGGTAAGAAGATTATTAAAATCATGGGCAACCCCACCTGCAAGCTGCCCCACAGCCTGCATCTTTTGTGATTGAGCAAATTGTGCTTCAAGATTTTTTTGTTCAGTAAGGTCAAGAAAATGAAGAACAATATTATTACTATCCTTTATCTTTCTAGCATGCATCTGTGTAACCACCATCTTTTTTCCCAAAAGGGTGATTTCCATTGGTTCTGGCATTCTTGTGCCGTCCATCATATTATCAAGAGCAGTTAACACATCTTCTCTATTATCTTCATCTATTAGATTTTCGAAATTTTTTCCTTCAAGTTCATCTATAGTTATACCCAAAATATGAGAAAATGCATTATTACAATCTTTTATTTCATGCGAGGAATCAACAAGAACAATACCAAGAGGTGCTTCATCAAAAAATCTTTGGAATTTATCCTCCGAAGCTTTCAAAGCATTTCTCATCTCTCTTTCATTTGTTAAATCATGGACGACACCTCTTGTTCTTACTTTGCCCCCTTCTTCATGAACAACGGCTTGATTAATAGAGGCAAGGAATGTTTTACATCCTTGCCCTTTCATAACAGTTTCTACTATTTGTTTTGCACCACCACCATCTTTTACATCATATGGTTTTGCATTATTTGGCGGTGTTTCAAAGAAAGTATGAAGCTTGCACCCATTAAGCAATGTTCTTATATCTACTCCAAGCCAACGGGCAAAAGTGGCATTAACAAAAACAAATTCTCCATTTTCATCGACCGAGAAAAAACCAACAGGAGCATTATCAGTAAAATCAATTAACTTTTCTCTTTCTTCATTAACTGACTTATCAAACTCCCTTTGCTCTGTTATATCATCAACTCTCCAATGTATATATCCAGCCCATCCAGGAACTGGCTGAGCAGATATAACATACCACGCTTCTTTATTACTTTCTTTGTAATGAAATTCTACAGAGGCAGATAACCCCTTGTTTGCTTGTTCTTCCAAATATTTAAAATGAGAAAGTGTTTTTTCATCATCACCAAAAAACTCTTTCATTTTTTCAAGAGTAGGAACATCAGGCTCACCAAGTATATCTTCCATAAGACCATTAAAATAAACTGTATTATCTGCGGCATCTGTTATCAGCCTTCCTCCTCTGCTACCTTCAAGCACTTCTCTAAGTACGGTTCTTTCTTTTTCATGCATACTAAAGATATGAAGAATTCTTTGCATTATAAAAGCACCGACAAAAGCGCCGACAAATAACATACCAGTAACAATAACCATGGAATTATCAAGATTTAGAGCAATTGCAATTGCAATACAAAGAGCTAAATATCCAATAGTTATAACAGCAACTAGAAATATTTTTACAGGGGATTTTTGCTTTTTTCTTTTTTCGGAATTTTTTTGTTTTTTATATTTTAATACAAATTCCTTGTTATCAATATCATTACTCATGAAATATATCCTCTCCACCCTGTTTAATTAGAATATATATTATTTATCACTCTGGCGGAGACCATGCCTCATAATCACCAGTTGCTTTTGCTCCAAAGCCATCAGGCAAATATGCTTTTTCAGTTCCTGTATAATTAGGTTGATGAGATTTTTGCCAGTTTCTTCTTGATGATTTTTCATTTGCTTTTGGTATATCATCACTTTGATAATGTAACCAACCATGCCACTCAGGAGGAACTTTACTTGCTTCTGCTGTTCCCTTATATCTTACCCATCTTCTCTCTTTTTTATATCCGAAGCGAGCATTAGCACGGAAATAGCGGTTACCATAAACATCTTCACCAACTTTTTTCCCGCCTTTATATATGCCATACCATATAATATGAACTGGAGACATAGTACCAAGAAAACTAAAAAATCCCATATCAATACCTTACTTTGTAAGTAAAAATAAAAGATATTATATGGCGAGATGTTATTATTTACAATCTCTAATCTTTTGCTTTTTCAGCCAACTTTTTTTCTAGCCAGTGAATATCATAATCACCACTTTCAAAATCAGGTTGGTTAATTATCCACATATGAAGGGGAAGAGTTGTTTTTATACCATCAATAACAGTTTCCATAACGGCTCTTTTTAATCGTCTGATACACTCTTCTCTATTATGACCATGTATAATTAGCTTCCCAATCATCGAATCGTAATAAGGAGGAATCCTGTACCCTCCATATATGGCACTATCAAAGCGTACACCAAGACCACCAGGAGCATGAAATTGCTTTATTTCCCCAGGGCAAGGAGTAAAATTATCAGGGTCTTCGGCATTTATTCTTACTTCGATAGCATGACCTCTGAATTTGATATTATCTTTCTTTAATGTCAAAGGTTCTCCCGCAGCAACTTTCAACTGCTCTGCTATCAAATCAATACCTGTAATCATCTCGGTTACAGGGTGTTCAACCTGAATTCTTGTATTCATTTCCATGAAATAAAATTCACCATTTTCATACAAAAATTCTATCGTTCCAGCCCCAAGATATCCCATTTTCCTAATAGTATCTGCAGCCAGTTTTCCTATATATTCGCGTCTTTCATGTGGTAAAGCAGGTGAAGGGGCTTCTTCCAATACTTTCTGATGACGTCTTTGTAAAGAACAATCACGTTCTCCCAAATGTATAGCATTTCCATGAGAATCACCAAAAACTTGTATTTCTATATGACGAGGTTTTTCCAAATATTTTTCTATATAAACAGTATCATCACCAAAATTGGCAGCCGCTTCACTTCTAGCAGTAGAAAATTCTTCGCTAAATTGCTCTTCTGAACGAACAACTTTCATTCCTCTACCGCCACCACCTGATGCAGCCTTGATAATAACGGGGAATCCCATTCCCTTTGCAATTTCTATTCCTTCTTCTATACTTGTAACTGCACCGTCAGAACCGGGAACAACAGGAAGACCAAGAGCTTTAACAGTTTGCTTTGCAGTAACCTTATCACCCATAGTTTCTATATGTTCGGCCTTTGGTCCTATAAAGGTAAAACCATGCTCTTCAACCATTCTTGCAAATTGAGCATTTTCTGATAAAAAACCATATCCAGGATGTATAGCATCAGCACCAGTAAGGGCAGCAGCACTTAGAACAGCCTGAATATTAAGATAACTATCCTTTGATTGGGCAGGACCTATACAAACCGACTCATCGGCAAGTCGTACAGCCATAGAATTTGCATCAGCCGTAGAATGCACTGCTACGGATTTTATTTCCATCTCACGGCAGGCTCTAATAATACGCAAAGCTATTTCACCACGATTGGCAATCAGAACTTTTTTAAACATGATATATGCCTTCTAAAAGAAATATTATTCAATGACCATTAATACATCGCCAAATTCTACGGGGTCACCATTATCCACCATAATATGAGTAACGACTCCACCATGTTCGGCCTTAATAGGGTTCATTACTTTCATAGCCTCAACAATTAGCAATGTATCACCTGCTTTTACAGTATCTCCCTTTTTAACAAAGGAAGGAGCACTTGGCTCTGCTTGTAAATATGCTGTTCCAACCATAGGCGATGTAACCGCACCAGGATGATTTGCTGCAATAGTTGAAGGGGCTTCCGTATTAGCTTGCTGAGGAACAGTAGGGTCAGAAGACATCTTAGGAGTAGCAGGTACAGGAGCGGATGCAACGGCAGTTCCACCTTTACCCACTCTTATCATCTGTTCTCCGTCAACAACTTCAATCTCTGTAAGTCCTGTTTCGTCTATTAGTTCTGCAAGTTCTTTTATTGCTTCTTTATCGATTTTCATAAAATCTCTCTTTTGTTGTTACACAAAATAATTCAAATAACACTGCTTATAGAATTTATATTCAAATGTCAAAGAAAGCTTTTAAAGAATTATAAGTAAATCTGTGTATATGATTGTGTGTATTTAGTCTATATTATTGATATAGCATAATTTAATGCCTTATAATATGATTTTTCACCATAACCAGAAAAAATCTTTTTTGCTAAAGGTTCTATATATGAAAAATGCCTAAATTTTTCTCTTTCTTTGGGGTTAGATAAATGTACCTCTATCACAGGACATTTATGCATTTTTAATGCATCATGTATGGCTATAGAAGTATGAGTATAAGCAGCAGCGTTAATAATTATAGCATCAATATTTCCAAGTATTTCGTGGATTTTTTCTATTATCTTACCTTCATGATTTGATTGATAAAAATCAAGCGAGATATTATTTTCTTTTGCTATTTCTATACAATTATTTTTAATATCTTCAAGAGTTGTATAACCATATATTTCTGGTTCTCTTTTGCCCAGCATATTAAGGTTAGGACCATTTATTATGATAATTTTTTTCATCTTAATTGCTATATAATTCTTTAACTATCGTCATTAATTCTTCGGCATTTGGTAATTCTTTTAAAGCATATGGCTTGCCATTTGCTACTATTGTTGGAATTCCCTCCACTTTATAGCTTTTTGCTATTTTTACATTATTTAGAATAGTTTGTTTTTTTTCCTCTGCTTCTAGATAATTGTAAAATTTTATCGGGTCTATATCAAAAAATTTTATTAATTCTAGAGCATCTTTATCCGTAAATCTTTTATCAGAGCTAAATATTTTATCATTTGCTTCAAAAAAACGCCCCTCATATGCAGAAGCCACAGCACCAATAGCCATATTATTGGAATTTTCACCAAGCCAAGGTAAAGGGTAATATGTTATATAAACATCATCTCCATATTTTTTTATAAATTCTTTGATGGTGAAGTTAAACTGGCGACAATAATCGCAGCTATAATCAAGGAAATATGAAACATGATATTTTGCATCTTTATTCCCGATTGAAAAATCATCATCTCCAATTTCTTTTATCTGACTTATAACATTGGCATGATTTATGTAATTAGATATCCTGCCATAACCGTAATATAAGGCCAGAATAAAAACAATAGAATAGATTACATATACCAATTTTTTCATTTCATATTACTCTTAGTTAATTTGTTATTCCTATGGCAAAAAGGGGGAATTTTTCCCCCTAATTATTACTCTTAATTATTTTAAAATAAACATTATTTAGCCTTTTTTGCTCTCTCATCTGATATAAGTTGTTTCATATCGTCCAATGGTATATATCCACCAATTATTTCTTTTTCCACAATAAAACCAGGTGTCCCTCTTATTGATAATTTGCCTGCAATTTCTCGGTTGTTTTTAAGTATTTCTGCTACCTTCTCACTTTCTGCATCTTTTTTCAATTTTTCTACATCAAGCCCAACTTCCTTAGCAAGCTCAAGAACAATTTCCTTTGTTTTTTGCCCTTTGTGATTCATCAAAGCTGAATGAAATTCAAAATATTTCCCTTGCATATTCGCAGCCACTGAATATTTTGCAAAATCCATAGAGCTTGGTCCAAGTACGGGGAAATCAATAAATATAACTCTTACTTCCTTATCATCATTAATAAGTTGCTGTATTTCAGGGAATGCTTTTTTACAATATCCACAATTATAATCAAAAAATTCAACGACTGTTATATCTCCTTTGGGGTTTCCTACAACAGCATGGTCTTCATTATTTACTATATTATCATATTCCTGTTCTAAGGCATCTTTAGCAGCCTTTTGTGCTTCTACTCTTTGGTCTATTTGAAATTTATTAAGCGAATCGACAATAACCTTTGGGTTATTCATAATATAATCTTTAAACATATCCTCCATTTCACTTTTCTGAGAATCTGTAAATCCTCCAGCTATGGATATAGGGGAAACAAGTGATAACATCACAAATGATAACAATAAAATTTTTGAAAATCGCATTTTAGAAAACCTTTTTATCAAATAATAAAACAACAAACAGAATGATGGTACAAATAACAATGCTATGCAAGTAAATTATAATCTATTTTTTGCCCAAACGCATTTTGGAATAATGTATTATATCTTGTGATTTTAGCCAATCTTTACTTTCCTTTGTTAATTTTTGTGCAGCAAACTCAGCTCTATTTATAGCATATTCATAATTACCATGAACAAAAGCCTCCTCAGCAAGATATAATTGAGCCATACCATCTTTACCAATTTTACCATATGCAGTAGCTAAGAAACGATAGTTTCTAGCATTTCTTGGTTCTTTTTTTATGGCTAATTTAAGATTTGATATAGCTTCTTCCAAAATATTTTTATCACTTCCATCTTTGTATGACTCGATTAGAGCATGAGCCAAAGAAGAACGTATAAGAGGAGCATCAGGTAAAATATCTACTGCTTTTCTATATAAAGCTATAGCCTCATCAATATTGCCATAATCCATTAACATTTGTGCTTTTAATTCTATAAAATAAGGGTTTCCATGTTCTCTTTCTATAAGTGAGTTTATAATTTTTAAGGATTTCTCAGTTTCATTTTTCCTATAAGCAGCAATAGCTCTTGCATAATCAGCATTTATAGAATGGTCAGTATCGTCATAATTCCAGTCAACATATTCAGGCTTTATAAAGCCTGTAAGCTTTGCCTTCATTCTTAAATGTTGCTCAACCCATTTTTTAGATGCTCTTTTTCCTGCAGGATTTTTATCTATAACGGCACTTATTGCTTCAATTCTATTTCCTGTTAAAGGGTGGGTTCTTACATATTCTGATTGCTGATTTTCTGGTAAAAGATTCTCATTTTTTAGCTTTTCCATAAAACTTTTAAGTCCTAATGCTGATATATTTGCCTTTTGTAAGCTTTTTAAGGCAGCCTGATCTGCACTTGATTCTTGCACTCTGCTGAAACTTAGAAATTTTCTTTTTGCCATTTCCCCAGTTCCAGCAGATATAGCCGCTGCTGCTCCACCATTACCAGTTGCGATAGCAGTGCCAATACCAAGTAATGTACCTAATATCATTTCATATGAAGCTCGTTCAATTGCTTCCCTGCTTCTTACCAAATGACCCCCTGCTATATGACCAAGTTCATGAGCAAGAACGCCGATTATTTCTTCGGGATTTTCAGATTTTTCAATCAACCCAGTGTAAATAAAAATATTTGCCCCGCCAGCAACAAAAGCATTTATATCAGATGATTGAACAATAATTATCTTAA
Source organism: Micavibrio sp. (assembly GCA_027051315.1). Lineage (GTDB taxonomy): Bacteria > Pseudomonadota > Alphaproteobacteria > Micavibrionales > Micavibrionaceae > JALTZE01. The sequence goes on along the minus strand of JALTZE010000001.1, from coordinate 1,904 downwards.
CTGAGCCTACAGGCATATTATTCGCTTTTAAAAGAGGTTCAATCCAATCTTCTAACGTTTTTTCTATTTCTGTATCTCGTATAATAGATAACCCAGCCTTAGCAGGGAGTGAGGAATTAATGGTAAATAAAACCATCATTAACATTGCATATATAAAATTTATTTTTTTAGAAAATATGACCATAAATTAAAATTTCTAGGTTACCTATGATTAATAAAGCAT
>JALTZE010000001.1:0-1671 GCA_027051315.1 Micavibrio sp. | reverse complement strand
AATCATTATAAATTTATATAAAAAATATTGGGGTAACAAATGATTGGTAAATTAAAGGAGGTTATGAGCGAAGTAAGTGTCGATACACAAATCCAGCAAAGAATAGCAATCAAAGCTAATAATACCAATACAGCAATGGATATATTAAATAGATTATTAAAAACAGAGGATAATAGTCTAAGTGCCTACAAAGTAGGAGAATGGCTACTTAGTAAAAGTACAGATGATATGTGGAAAATTGTCGATGTTACAGATATCGTAAAATGGGTCAAAGAAGATTTAGCAAACGGAACAGATTTAAAAAAAGCTCTTAGAGTAGGAGAAGCTCCACGACATATAGCTGATTTTTTAGATAAAGATGAATTAAGATTATTAGATGATACAAAATATGAAGATTTTATGAAATTAATTAGAGGAAGTTCTCCCTCTATAGAAAGTCCTTCTGAAAAAGAATATAATTATTCAAAAGACCCATATGAGCAAACATCATCTAAACAAGACGAAGTAGCAAAAAGAGTGAAAGAAATTTTTAATACAGGCAGTAATTTAACTCTTGAAATAGAGGAAGCTGTTAATAATAGTATATGCTCAACAACTAACTCTCCTAAACAAGGGCGATAAATAAAAAATGCCAGAAATAAATTTTGAAACAATTCTTCCATGGATAGATATATTATGGCTTCCTGTTCTTTTGCTTCTTGTTCATAAAAAACATAAATTAATAGCAGCTTCTTACGTTATATTTTGCATGATAACAATGCGTATGGAGGTTGAGCTTATAAAGTCTTTTGGTTATGAAAAAGGTATAATTGGACTTTTTGATATGGATTTACTGCAAAGAGGACAAATAACATTTGCTGCCGCGACATTATTCTATTTGATAATTTCACTTTACTCTAGATATACAAAACCTGTTATATATATGGCAGCATCATTGACTATTTACTTTTTTGCCTCCATCTTGGCATTGATAGTAATGATTTTGTAAAAAAACGGAATTTGTAGAAGAACAGAAAAAGTAAAATGTCAGAAAAGAAAATACCAGGAAGAAGAGGAAAAAACACATCAGGAAGAACCACCAGAGATGCTTCTGTACGTGTTAAATCAGCCAAAGGAAGGAAAAGCTCATCTACCAGATGGCTACAAAGGCAACTTAACGACCCATATGTAAGAGAAGCACAAAGGCTTGGCTATCGCTCCCGAGCAACTTTCAAATTAAAAGAAATAGATGAAAAATTACATATTCTAAAACAAGGAATAACCGTAATTGATTTAGGCGCTGCTCCGGGTGGTTGGTCACAACTTGCTGCCCAAAAAGGAGCTTCTAAGGTAATTGGTATAGATTTATTAGAGATAGAAGATATAGCAGGAGTAAAATTCATCAAAATGGATTTTACCGATGATGAAGCAGAAGAAATTATAAAAAAAGAATTAGGTGGATTGGCAGATTTAGTGATGAGTGATATGGCCCCAAATACCATAGGTCATAAAAATACTGACCATTTAAGAATAATGGCGCTGGTTGAAATGGCATATCATTTTGCTATTCAAGTTTTAAAACCCGAAGGAACTTTCATGGCGAAAGTTTTACAAGGTGGTGCGCAAGGTGAGCTTCTAACACAAATGAAAAAAGATTTTAAAACAGTAAAACATATAAAACCACCATCAAGC